>NZ_MVKA01000017.1:0-102894 GCF_002042905.1 Geobacillus sp. LEMMY01 | reverse complement strand
GCAAGTGACAGCTTGCGCCGCCTKTCAACCAAAGACCATGCGGTCTTCGGTGTTATCCGGTATTAGCTCCGGTTTCCCGGAGTTATCCCGGTCTTGCGGGCAGGTTGCCCACGTGTTACTCACCCGTCCGCCGCTGACCGAATCAGAGCAAGCTCCAATCCAGTCCGCTCGACTTGCATGTATTAGGCACGCCGCCAGCGTTCGTCCTGAGCCAGGATCAAACTCTCCAAAGAAAGTTGATCAACTTTTCAGCTTCGGCTCGCCGCCGCTCAAGGTCAAATCACCTTCACCTTCGGGATGTGAACATCCCTCCAGGCGAAGAACATTTGCCCTTCGCGATCGCCAGGATGGCGATATTTCGCCGTTGCCCGCAGGACGCGGGCTGCCTTTAGGCGAAATTACGGCGCCTCAGCTTTTCTATCGCGCTTCGTTTCGTTCAGTTTTCAAGGAACAAGCTATCGGTTTTTTAACTTAACGACAAATGCTATTATAAACAAATCTTTCAAAATGTCAAGCGGTTGTTTTTTCGCTTTGTTCTTGCCGAGTTTATCTTGTCGCGGCAATATTTTATTATACTCGTCATTCATTGTTTGTCAACCATATTTTTGATTGTTTCATTGCCGTTTGCTTCTTGGCATTGCACTGTCGCGAAACGGCGATTTTGATTATATTACGACCAGCTTTTCATGTCAACTGGAATTTTCACCTACAGCATCACAAATCGATCCCTGTAATAAACGTCTCCATCAATTATAATGCCTGTAATCGTCGCTTACATCAACTATAATCATGGTAAGAAAAAAAACAACCCATCAAAGGAGGAACCAGCTGCAATGAATATTCCGTTTTCCGCTTTGCTTGACGCCTACCGCCGCCTTTGGCCGAACCGATCGCTAGCGGCCGGACCGCTTGATGAACAAGAAAGCCAAACTCTTTTGTATGAAACGATAAGGCAAGAGCTGCGCGATGAATGGACGCATCCGCGCGTGCGGCAATCGTCCGAAGTGAAGTTTTATTACGCCGTTAAGCGGGTGGCCGCCTCTGACTTACCGGATGGCATGAAAGTAGCACTCATTCAAGCGTATTTGACGGTGATGGAACAATTGCAAGCCAATCATACATAAAACAGACGAATCCGGTTCACACTACTGAGCGAAAAAACATTTCTTGTTAAGGAGGATGGCAGTTATGGCGTTAATTCCGTATGACCCGTTCCGGCACTTGGAATCGATTCGCCGGGATATGAACCGCTTTTTTGCTAGTGATTTTCCATCGCTGTTCACTCATATGGATGAGCAGCACTGGATGCCGCGCATCGACATGCATGAAACGGCCAACGAATACGTCGTTTCGTGCGACTTGCCGGGGCTGGAGCGGAAAGAGGATGTGCACATTGACGTGCAGAACAACATGTTGACCATCAGCGGCACGATTCAACGCCACCACGATGTAAGAGAAGAACAAATGCACCGGCGCGAACGCTTCTTCGGGCGCTTCCAACGTTCGATCACCCTGCCGGCGGATGCGGCGACGGAAAACATTCGCGCGACGTACAAAAACGGCGTGCTTGACATTCATATCCCGAAAACAACGACAGGAACGAAAAAACGCGTTGATATCGAGTTCCATTAATACGGAAGGGAGCGGCTTATCGACCGCTCCCCTTTTCGTTGCCCTCGCTGCTGGCGCGGATGACGAGCTCTGTCGGCACGACGACCTTTTTGCAAATCGCTCGTTTCGTCGTCAACCGTTCGATGAGCAGCTCAACCGCTGTTTCACCCATAAATTCTGTGTATACTTTCACCGTCGAAAGCGGCGGGTGAAGAAATGCTGCCGTCGGAATATCATTGAATCCGACAATCGCCGCCTCTTCCGGAACAGCGATCCCGGCTTCATGCAGCGCACGCAGGGCGCCAATCGCCATCGAATCACTGGCAATGAAAAACGCCGTCGGCAAGTCGCCGCCTGAAACAGCCTCTTTCATCAGCCGATAGCCATCTTCAGCAGTGAAGGCACCGATCCATACATAGCGGGAATCATACAGCCCTTTGACATACAAATATTCGTAAAACGCCGCTTCGCGCTCATCGCGGATCGGCGTTTCCCCGTCGACATATTCACGGCCGCCGATATAGCCAATTTTCGTATGCCCCAACCGAAGCAAATAATCAAGCACCGTCACCGTCGCTTGACGCAAGTCGATGACGACTGAATCAAACCGATGCTCATCAGGCGAACAGTCGACAAACACAATTTGTTTGGCCCCGGCGGCAAAAACCTCGACTTCCTTCGGCCCGAATTTTCCGACGGCGATGATGCCATCGAGCGCCTCCATCCGTTCGATCGGATAGGCGCCGTGCTGTTTAAACAATTTGACGAGTTCGATGCCGCGGTCAAAACACTCTTTTTCCACTCCGAGGCGAATCGCCATATAATATGGGTCATCGATTTCCTGGCGCTCCGAATACCAGTGAATGAGCCCGAAGCGAAACGATTCGCGCGCTTGCTGGCTTCGTTCCCGCAATGTTTTGTAGTTCAGCTCTTGTGCGACTTCAAAAATGCGCCTTCTCGTTTCATCGGAAACGGACAGCGTCGCATCGTAATTGAGCACGCGCGACACCGTCGCAACCGATACGCCGACTTTTTCCGCAATTTCTTTTAACGTGGCCATAGTCTGTTTGAATTCCCTTCCTTATGTTTCATAATGAAGCGCGTTTTTCGCTGCGTTTATACAAAGACATGCGCTCCACAGCGTGCTGCATAAAGCGGCGAAACGCGTCCTTCCCTCGCTTGTCCCGCTTAAACACCCCGGCATGTTCCAACACGGTCACAAACCGTTGTCCGACTTCGTGCCGCAAAATGTCATGGACGTTGTCCTTCGTGATGTCCGGATAGGCCGAGCGAATGGCTTCGCACCAATCCCAATGTTTATGCATCGACTCGTCCCAGTCTTCTTTTTTTGTCCGATGCACGAGATAATCGGCCAGCGTCTCCAGTTCCGCGGCAAGCCGTGCCGGCAGCACCGCCAGCCCCATCACTTCGATCAAGCCGATATTTTCTTTTTTAATATGATGCAATTCTTCATGCGGATGGAAAATGCCGTACGGATGTTCCGCTGACGTCCGATTGTTGCGCAAAACGATGTCCAACTCAAACAAATCGCCGCGCCGCCGGGCGATCGGGGTGATCGTGTTATGCGGAACATCGCCGCTGTAGGCCATAATCTCGACACTTGGGTCGCTGTACGTCCGCCATGTTTCATACAAAAAGGCAGCCGCATCCAACACATCCTCTTTCGGTCCAGTCAAACGGATGACGGACATCGGCCAGCGCACAATGCCGGCTGTGACCGACGGAAACGATGGAAGCGGGATACACTCTTCGATCTCCGCCTTTTCCATCGCAAACGTATAGCACCCGCCTTGGAAATGGTCATGCACTAAAATCGAGCCGCCGACAATCGGTAAATCGGCGTTCGAGCCAATGAAATAGTGCGGGAACTTTTCGACGAAATCGAGCAAACGCTCAAGCGTCTTCCGCTCCATTTTCATCGGCACGTGTTCGGCGTGGAAGACGATGCAATGTTCATTATAGTACACGTAGGGAGAATATTGGAAATACCACTGTTCATCCAATAACGTGATCGGGATGACACGGTGATTGGAACGGGCTGGATGACGCCACGTTCCTTCATACCCTTCGTTTTCTTTGCATAATACACATTTTGGATACGAGGATGACGGCATCTCTTTTAATTTGGCGATTTCCTTCGGGTCTTTTTCTGGCTTCGCCAAGTTAATGGTGATATCCAATTCTCCATAGATTGTTGACACTTTCCAGTGCTGATTGTTGGCGATGCGCGCCGTTTGAATGTAATTGGACGTTTGGCTCAACGAATAAAACCAGTCCGTCGCCTCCTGCGGGTCGCGGCGGTACCGCTCGTAAAAGGCGCGGATCACTTCCGACGGCCGCGGCATGACGCAGTCCATCAGTCTCGCATCCCATATATCGCGCTCGGTCGTTGTATTCGTTTCCAACAATCCTTGTTCATACGCCCAATCAATCATAGCGTCCAATACCGGGGCCGGCGAGGCCAAGGGAACGTCCTTGACCTCGGCCGGCTGCCATTCCGTGAGTCGGAGCGTTGCCAGCAGGCGGTTGCGCGCGTACACAACATCTTCCGGCGCTAAAAGGCCGCGTTGCTCGGCATAACGGATCAGTTGTTCAATCGCCGCAAAAATCGTTTCCATGTTTACACACCCCGATAGCCGTTTGGCCGCGCTTGATGCCATTCCCATGCCGACGCGACGATATCCGTAATGGACGGGTATTTCGGCTCCCAGCCGAGCTCGCGCTTTGCTTTTTCCGATGAAGCGACAAGTCTCGCTGGATCGCCCAGGCGCCGCGACATGACGCGGGCTGGAATCGGATGCCCGGTCACTTGCCGCGCCGCTTCGATGACTTCTTTGACGCTAAATCCATTTCCGTTGCCTAAATTGTATACATCGCTGTCTGCCCCGCTCCGCAATTTCTCGAGCGCCAGCCAATGGGCATCGACGAGATCAAGCACATGAATGTAGTCGCGGATGCACGTGCCGTCGGGCGTGTCGTAGTCATCACCGAAAATGGAAATTTCCTCGCGCTGGCCAAGCGGCACTTTTAAAATCAATGGAATAAGATGCGTCTCCGGGTTGTGGTCCTCACCGATTGTCGTGCCGTACGCCCCGGCGACATTAAAGTAGCGGAGCGAAATCGAGCGGATGCCATAGGCGCGGTCCGCCCATTTCATCATTTTTTCCATCGCCAGCTTCGTTTCTCCATACGCGTTCGTCGGTTCCGTCGGGTCGGTTTCGACGATCGGGATTTGTTTCGGCTCCCCATACACCGCGGCGGTTGAAGAAAAGACGATTTGCTTGACGCCGAACTCCTTCATCACTTCAAGCAACACTTGTGTGCCGTACACATTGTTGTCGTAATATTTCAGCGGCTCTTCCATGCTTTCGCCGACCAATGAGTTCGCCGCAAAATGAATGACCGCCTCAATGTCGTGCTGGCGAAACACCTCGCGCAAAAAATCGCGGTCGCGAATATCGCCTTGGCAAAACACCGCATCAGGGTGAACCGCCTCCCGGTGCCCCGTCTGCAAGTTATCCACCACGACCACGCGCTCCCCTTTTTCAAGCAGACGGTACACCGCATGGCTGCCGATATACCCTGCCCCTCCGCAAACCAAAATCATCGGCTCATCTCCTCCAGTTCCGTGAGTTCTCTCGCCCCGTCACCAACTTCAACGACATAAAAGCTTGCTTCATAACCGATTTTTTCGGCATACGCTTTTCCGACCCGTTCAATGAAATCTTGAACGCATGCCTTTTTCACAATGTTCACCGTGCAGCCGCCGAATCCTGCTCCGGTCATGCGCGCCCCGACCGTTCCTTCGTGCGACCATGCCGCTTCAACGAGCGTATCGAGTTCAACGCCTGTCACTTCGTAATCATTGCGCAGCGACAAATGCGACTGTTTCATCAACTCGCCAAAGCGGATCATGTCTCCGCGCTCAAGCGCCCGGGCGGCTTCAAGAGTCCGCTCGTTTTCCGTCACCGCATGGCGGGCCCGTTTTTGTTCAAACGGGGAAAGAAGATGTTCATAACGGGCCAGCTCTGCGCTTGTCAGCTCGCCGAGCGAGGCGATGTTCCGCACGCTTTGCAGCTTCGCGAGCGCCGCCTCGCACGTCGCCCGCCGCTCGTTGTACGCCGAGTCCGCCAAGCCACGCTTTTTGTTTGTGTTCGCGATGACAATCGAACAATCGTTGAGCACGAGCGGCAAATAGCGGTACTCGAGCGTCTGGCAGTTTAATAGAATGGCGCAATCTTGTTTCCCCATGCCGACGGCAAACTGATCCATAATGCCGCAATTGACGCCAACGTATTTATTTTCTACGGTTTGGCTCATTTTCACAAGTTCTAGTTGGTCAAGCCCGCACCTGAACAGTTCGTTGAGCATGACCGCGGTCACGAGCTCAATCGACGCGGATGACGACAGTCCTGCGCCGTTCGGGATCGTGCCATAATACAAAATGTCCAATCCGGTCTCCAGCGGGCTGAGCGCTTGAAACGCAGCCAAGATCCCTTTCGGGTAGTTCGCCCAGCCGTGCTCGCTCCGGTATGACAAGTCGTCATACGGCACGGTGATGACGCCGGTTTCTGGAAAATTTTTCGAGTACAGTCTAACAAGCGGTTCTGTCGTTGGCCGGACAAGCGCATACGTGCCGATCTCGAGCGCGCACGGCAGCACATGCCCGCCGTTGTAATCCGTATGCTCGCCGATCAAATTGACGCGGCCGGGGGCGAAAAAGACGCGGATGCCTTCGCCCAAGCCGCCGAAAAGCTCGGTAAATTGCTGTTTTAAGGTTGTGATCATGAAGGGGCCTCCTTAAGGTCATCTTATAATAAATATTTTAGTTAAAATTTTACTATTCGTCAATGAAAAACTCCTACTTTGTTGTTTGTTCATGACTGCAGGCTTCTTGTCAGAAACAAAATGCCCTCCTCGTCCGTATAATTCGTTAAAATCAACCTATCCTAAACATAAGAATGAACAGGAGGCCCAAACATGGACGCCAAACTGCAGCTACAAAAAGAGTTAAAGAAAATCGAACATTGGGAACACTCCCAAAAAGACCTATGGTTTTGGGAAAAGCTCGGCCGCTTGCCGTTTCAAGTGCTTGATAAGCTGACGCCAAAAGTCGTCCATCGAAAACTCGGGCAGCTGCTTGATGAGTTGGGCAGCTATATTCAAAGCGGCGGGCAATATTTAGTGAATGAAGAGAAAATATTCACTCGGCTCGGGGTATCGTCGCTTGCGCAAGTGCCGCACTTGCCGCTTGAGACGATGGACCGCGTTTGCGACGAGTTGATCGATGCGCGAGTGACGTTCGCCCAGCTGCAAGGGGCGGCAACTGGAATTGGCGGGGCGCTGACGCTGGCGGTAGACATTCCGGCGCTGCTCGGCTTGGCGCTGAAAACGCTGCAAGAGATCGCCATCGTGTACGGATACGATCCGAAGGAAAAAGAGGAGCGCGTGTTTGTCGTCAAATGCCTGCAGTTTGCCGCGGCGGACATCGTCGGGAAAAAAGCGATTTTGGACGAGCTTTCGTCGTTCTCCAATGAACGCGGGCGCGTCTTTTCCGAGCTGCAAGGCTGGCGGGAAGTGATGATGACGTTCCGCGACCAATACGGGTGGAAAAAGCTGTTTCAAGCCTTTCCGATCATCGGTGTCATTTTCGGTTCGCTGTTTAACAAATCGTTTATGGAAGACATCGCTGAAACCGGGAAGATGCTCTATCGGAAGCGTCGCATCATCGAGAAGCTCAAACAGTTTGAACCCGATGTCTAGACGACATCGGGTTCAATTCGTTTACGGCTGGTGCATAGGCTCGAGCGACAGCATCCCTTCTTATCGTTAAACGGCTTTCAACCGCCACATCATGCTGACAAAATCACCAGAGCGGTACGGCAAGGCCACTCCGGCATACATCAGCTCGTCGCCGCCGTAAACGCCAAGGCCCTCGATTTCGTAGTCTTTATTCGGGTCAAGCCCTTTGAGGCGCAGGTATGACAGCGGGGCGTTTGCTTCAGCCAAAACGCGGAAATAGGCGACGAGCGCTTCCGAGCGGTCGGCAGAGACAAACATCCACGCCGCCTCGTTGCCTTCAAACGGGCTTAGCAGTCGATAAAACGTGCCGAACTGGACAAGGCGGGGCACGTCTTTGTAAAACGCGACTTGTTGCTTAATCATTTGTTTTTCTGTTTCCGTCAATTTCGTGATATCGAGCTCATAGCCGAAGTTGTCTGCAAATGAAACTGCTTCGTTTGCGGATTGTATGTAACCGCCATCCTCTTCCCTCACTTTGATTTTTTATTTAAATTTTACTTAATTTTTACGAAAAAATCTATCAAAAAAGCGCCCGGATGAGGGCGCACATATTTCTTATACCCATTTGTTCATAATCCGCTAATCCTGATCCTTCTCCTCCAATACCGCTCGTCGCAGTTCCTTGTCGAGTTCTTTCTCATACATGTCCCGCTCTTCCCCCGTCCACCCCAAATACCGCGCCATAAACGCCATGACCGCCTCTTTCTCCCGCCGGACAGAATCAATATTAAACAACAGCGCCCCGGTGCGGCGGATGAAGTAGTCGACCGGTTTGGCCGCCATTTCTTCCTCAATGGCGTAGACGAGGCGGATGAACGTTTCGCGCGTTAAGCCAGATGAACGGTCGTATTGCTGGCTTAAAGCAAACAGCCGGTCGACATTTGTGCCGTATTGTCTCGCCAGCCGCGCTCCCGCTTCTTTCGTCAATCCATAGCGCACCGCTTCTCCCGCTTTTTCGGCGATGAAGGCAGGGAGGCGGTGCGAGCCGCCGACATCGCCGCCGGAAATCGGCAATTGTTTCGTCCGACATGGCCGAAACACTTTTCCTTCTTCTTTCTCCAGCTGCTTGGCGACAAGATCGACGACGGTCTCGGCCATTTTCCGGTAGCCGGTCAGTTTGCCGCCGGCGATCGTAATGAGGCCGGATGGCGATGTCCAAATCTCGTCTTTGCGGGAAATTTCCGACGGGTTTTTCCCTTCTTCATAAATGAGCGGACGGACGCCAGCCCAGCTCGACTCGACGTCGTCGGCAGTGATGCCAACCGAAGGGAACATGTAGCGGATCGCTTTTAGTAAGTAGTTGCGGTCTTCTTCCGTCATCGCCGGATGAGCCGGGTCGCCGTCGTAAAACGTATCAGTCGTGCCGACATACGTTTTCCCATCCCGCGGAATGGCAAACACCATCCGGCCGTCCGGGGTGTCAAAATAGACCGCCTGCTTGAGCGGAAACCGCTTTTGGTCGATGACGATATGGACGCCTTTTGTCAGCCGGAGCCGCTTGCCGGTTTTCGATCCGTCTTTGTCGCGCAGCACATCGACCCACGGTCCGGCGGCATTGACGACTTTTTTGGCGCGGATGTCATACAGGAGGCCGCCGAGCATGTCGCGGCAGCGGGCGCCGATGATGCGGCCGCGCTCGTCGTACAAAAACTGTTCCGCTTTTACATAGTTGACGGCGTCGGCGCCAAGTTCAGCTGCTTTTTTGACGACCTCGATCGTTAGGCGGGCGTCGTCGGTCCGGTACTCGACGTAATAGCCGCCGCCGATCAGGCCGTCGCGCTTTAAGAGCGGCTCTTTTTCCAATGTCTTCCAGGCATCAAGCATCGTGCGCCGCTCGCTTTGCTTGACGCCAGCCAACCGGTCATACAGCCAAAGGCCGAGCGACGTGCTCCATTTGCCGAACGTCCCGCCGCGGTAAATGGGCAGCAACATCCACTCCGGTGTGGTGACGTGCGGGCCGTTTTCATACACAATCGCCCGTTCGCGCCCGACTTCGGCGACAAGCTTCACCTCGAACTGCTTCAAGTAGCGCAAGCCGCCGTGAACGAGTTTCGTCGACCGGCTTGACGTTCCGGCGGCAAAATCTTGCATCTCGACAAGCGCCACCGTCATGCCGCGCGAGATGGCGTCAAGGGCGATGCCAGAGCCGGTGATCCCTCCCCCGATGATCAGAAGATCATATTGTTTTTCGTTCATCGCTTGAAGAACATCGCTCCGCTGTTTGCTTGAAAACGCCATGCATGATTCCTCCTTTGAAAAAGACAAAAAGAGACCATTGCAAACACGATAAGCCTTTCGCCTACCATGCATGCATGGTCTCTCCCTGTCTCCTGACTGATGATTAACTTGTTACCTTTATTGTAGCAGACTGCAACCGATTTGGCCAGCTCAACGCATTATCCATTGTAGTGGCGCCATAATGTTTCGTTTGACGTCGTCACCGCCGCCGCGCCGGCTTCTAGCGCCCGCTCGACGTCGTCGGGGGTGCGGATGAGCCCGCCGGCGTAAATCGGTTTCCCGGTCCGTTCTTTCACTTCGCGGATGATGTGCGGCATGGCGCCCGGGATGACTTCAATGCAATCGGGATTCGTTTTGGCGATCAGCTGGTAGCTCTTTTCAAGGGCATGCGAATCTAACAAAAATACCCGTTGCACGGCGAGCACTTTTTTTTGCCGCGCCTTCATAATGACGCCCGCTTTCGTCGAAATGAGGCCATGGGGGCGGAACTCTTGGCAAAGGTATTCCGCCGCATGCTCATCATGGCTCAGTCCTTGCACTAAATCGGCATGGACAATGAGCTGTTTGCCGCACCGGCGCACGTAATCGAACACACTTTTTAATTGGGCGATATGCACCTCAAGCAACACGCCGACCGTGTAACCGCTTGACAAAAAGGCGTCAAATTGCTTCATCGTTTTGATGGCCGGAATGATGCGCTGTTTCACTTCCATTTTCTTTTCCTCGATTCATCCTCTCATTTTGTCAATCTCATCTAAGCATGACAGTGACATCATGGTTCGCGGTTTGCATGTCGCGATTTTCACCCCGCGCTTGCGGAACTTTTCGACGACATGATGAATCGCCTTTTTGCCCGCTGTCTCTTCTTCGTGAAGATGCCCCATCATTTCACGCCCCTCTCTCCTGCTTCGCTTTCGGAATGGCAAGCTCGACCGTCGTTCCTTGGCCAACTTCGCTTTTGATGACAATTTGTCCGCCGTATTTATCGATGATCTCCTTGGCGATCGAAAGGCCGAGCCCGGCGCCGCCTTGTTCGCGGCTGCGCGCTTTGTCGACGCGGTAAAAGCGCAAAAAAACGTTTTTCAGCTCTTCTTTCGGAATGCCGATTCCATAATCGCGGATGGACACGATGACAAACGGCCCTTCCTCACGCAAGGAAACCACGATTTGTTTCATTCGTTGAGAATATTTTACCGCATTGTCAAGCAAAATGAACAGCAGTTGTTCAAAATGATGTTTCGCCATCGCCATGCGCGCGAGCGGCTTCTCCGGCTGGTCAATCAGAAATTGAAAATCCGGATGCAAGACGCGAAAGTTTTTGACGACTTGTCCGACAGCCGCCGCAGCATCCATCGGCACGATCTCATCCGGCACCGTAATCGCCTCGGCGCGCGATAAGTCAAGGAGCTCAAGAACGAGCCGCTTCAGCCGCTCCGCCTCTTTCACCGCCGCTTCGAGCGATTCTTCTAAAATCTCTGGATTGTGCTTGCCCCATCGCTGCAGCAACGAAAGATGGCCTTGCAAAATGGCGAGCGGCGTGCGCAGTTCATGGGACGCATCCTCGACAAATTGCCGCTGCATGGCGAACGACCGCTCAATTTCATCCATCATGCCGTTGAACATCACCATCAATTCTGAGATTTCATCGCGCGTCGGAGGCACATCAATGCGCCGTTTCAGCCCGTTGTTTTTAATGTCCGCCATCGTTTTAGCCAGCGTTTGCAGCGGCCGGACGAAACTTTGCGCCACGAACCGGCCGGCGAGAGCGCTTGCCGCCATGGCCAAAAAGCCGATCGCCGTCATGATGAGAAAGAGCGTGTTGGTCACTTGTTGGAACCTCGCCAGCCGACGGGCGATTTCGATCGTTCCATGCAATTGGCCAATATGAAGCGGCTGGCGGAGCAGCAAAAACCGTTCATTGTTGATGAAATGCTCATCCATTTTCCGCTTGTCGGGCATCTCGCTTGGCGATAGCGACACCGCCGCCCCGTTTGAAACGGAGACGATGACGTTTCCTTTCTCATCCGTGACGCGAATGAGCTGGTAGCGTTCATTCAGCTTTTCCAAAAACGCGCGGCTGCGGCGAATAGCCTCCCATGATACATTACGTTTTTCCGCGTAATATGTTTCAATTTCCGCCACCGTTTGCTCCATCGTTTTTTCTTCTTCCTTCAGCAGCCATTGTTTGACCATATGATATTGCAAAAACGTAAACACAAAATACGTAATGAAAATCGCCCCGGCAGACAAAACGGTCAGCTTCCCTTTCAGCGAAAGCCGGCGAATAGCCTCCCGCTTCATGGCCGCATCACATATCCCGTGCCGCGCACCGTTTGGATATACCGCTCTTTATCGTGTTCGTCAAGCTTTTGCCGCAAGTAGCGGACATACACATCGACGACGTTCGTCTCGACCTCGGCATCAAATCCCCACACTTTGTCAAGCAGCGTATCGC
The DNA here is from genome assembly GCF_002042905.1 of Geobacillus sp. LEMMY01. Classification (NCBI taxonomy): domain Bacteria; kingdom Bacillati; phylum Bacillota; class Bacilli; order Caryophanales; family Anoxybacillaceae; genus Geobacillus; species Geobacillus sp. LEMMY01. The sequence goes on along the minus strand of NZ_MVKA01000017.1, from coordinate 90,767 downwards.
GCGTCAAGACGACATTGATGTTTTGCATAAATGCGACGAGCAAATCGTATTCGCGCCTCGTCAATTCAATAAACTCATCTCCTTTTTTCACCGTGCGCGCCTGCACATCAACGACTAAATCTTTAAACGTCAGCACTTGGCCGTCCGATTCAGGATGAACGCGGCGAAACAAGGCGCGGATGCGGGCGAGCAGCTCTTCAATGGCAAACGGTTTGACAATGTAGTCATCAGCCCCGTTATCGAGCCCCATAACGCGGTCAAACACGCTGTCGCGCGCTGTGATCATAATGATCGGCGTCGATTTCGCCGCCCGGATGCGGCGGCATACTTCCATGCCATTTAAACGTGGCAGCATGACATCAAGCAAAATGAGATCCCACTGCTCAGAAAGAGCGAGCTCGAGCCCTTCGCGCCCATCGGCGCATACATGCACGTCAAAGCCTTCGTGCGTCAAATCAAGCTCCAAAAACCGGGCCAGCCCGGCCTCATCTTCAATCAATAAAACACGTCTGTTCATCAGTTGCTCCTCCTCTCTTGTGGCTGTTGCTGCTTCCACCTTTATACATCCCCGGTTTCTTTCGTTTTATTTTTACTATACACAACAAAAAGCCCGCCGCCAACGGCGATCAGCGGGCGAAAGAGAGCGGACCGCTGTTGGCGGCTGCCCTGAAAAGCGCGCCGTCAAAAAGCGGTCCGGCCAACCGTTCATGAATGGCGGTCAACGATCCAATCAACAACGGCTTGAACGATTTCAAACACTTGATAAGAGAGAAGCGACACGGCTGTTCCAGAAAAAAACAATGTCACCAGCCAATGAACCCAATGCATCGCGCCATCCCTCCTCCCGCCGCCGGGCAACCCGCAGCGTTATTGATGTGCATCTCATGGATGGTGATGTCATTATATTCCATCTGGATTAAAATAAGATGAAAACTCCCTAAAAAAGCATGGAGTAGCTTTTTTTGCGCTCCGTACATACATTGACAGTGAATCGCCTTGCCAATCGGCAGCGTCTCGACAGAGCCATTTCGCTGTTTTGGAAAAGAAAGGGAGGGAAGCGCAATGAATGAATCGTTTCAACCGCCAGCCAGCGAGGGAGGCCACCACCCGTTCCATCATTTGCGGAAAATGATGAATCAATGGTTTGATGAACGGCCGCTGCAAAAACTGTTTGAAACGCTCGATGACTATTTCGCACAAACGTTTGCTGCAGCGTACATTCCGATCGAGGTGAAAGAGACGAAGCACGATTACCAAATCATGGTCCGGCTGCCTGATATCAAGAGGGAACAAATCAGCTTGCAATGGCAGGAAGATGGGCTGCAACTGATCGTCGATCACAATGAAACAATTGAATCGGCAGATCATCACGGCCATGTATACGAACGCCGCCACGCCCGGCGGCGCGTGGCGCGGCTGATTCCGTTTCCGTATCCGGTCGCTGAGCATGAGGTGAAAGCCTCGTTTCAAAATGGGACGCTCACCATCCAGCTGCCGCAAAAGCGGAAATATATCGATATCGATTGAGGACGATCCAGCCTGTGTGTGCATTCAAAAACCATTTTGGCAACGGCCAGCGCCGCGCTTGGGCGTGAAACAAGCCGTTCCCTGCATGGGGAGCGGCTTGTTTCTCGTCCAGCTTCTATTGTTTATCAGGAGAACCCGGAGCGGCTGACGGCTTCCGACACTTCTTTTTTGGTCACCCATTCGTTGGCGATTTCCTCGCGGTTGTTCGTGTATTTGTTTTTCCGCTTCCGGTTGTCGTTGCGGTCTGTCACCGCCATCACCCCCTTATTGTTTGCCATTCGCTTGCCTTGCCGCGGCCAAAACGATGCATACATACTTTCTCGGCTGACAAGCTACGCTACTGATAGGAGGTGCAAAACGAATGGCGAAACTGCCCGATTTCAAACAATTGAACGACCGACTGATCAACGAGCCGTCGGATGAGCCGATGCTTGTCATCAAAACAAACCTCGACCCGGACCGCGTGACGGAAGAAAATCCGTACGTCCAAGGCCGCACAAACACAAGCAAAGAGTTTGTCTCTTTTTTTGAAGGGGGCGGACGATGATGGAACAAACACTCGCTTACTTGCGCGAAGTGCTGTCCAACTATTTGGATCACCACGGCGACACCCCAAAACGCATTTACAAAAAACTGATCAGCAAACCATACCGAGGCGAAGGGGAATTTGTCCGCGACTTGACGCAAGAAGAAAGCGCCTTTTTGGACCGCATTTTGCCCCATGAAATCCGCTATGCGATGGATGAGCGCGATTATGAGCGCGTGTATCAGCTCAATGAAGTGTATGAGTTGCTCATTTGACAACGTGCAAACCGCTCCCCGTGCAAACGGCGGAGCGGTTTCCCTTTTTCAAGCGCGCTCGACCGTCGCGCCATGACGCGGTTTCATTTTTTAAACGTACCGAGCAACCCTTTCAACATGCCGTTCACTTGATTGACCGTATTGATCATTTGCCCCACCGTGCTCATCATTTTGTTGATATCGTACGTTCCGTCGTTGTTTTTAAACTGGGCGAGAAACGACGGGCGCGGCGGCAAAAGCGGCCCTGGCTTTGGATACGGCATCGGATACGAGGGAGGCGCGGCATGGCCGTACGGAAGATGAGGCCAGTGAACCGGCGCCGATGGGAAGGATGAAACCCCATAGTGAAAATAAGGACTATAATGGCCGCCTGAGCCGTATGGTCCATAAACCGGCGGCGAAACTGGGCGCGGATAACGGTGCATGTCTCCTCTCCCCCATGTTTGATAATCGATTCCCCCTAGGCTAAGGAGGCGAGCTGCCACTAGTATATGTGCAAACGCCTGACGACGTGTACGGACATGTCACCTCTTGTCGGAAGTTTTAATTTTCCGAAATCACTCTTTCTTCCTATTTTCATGGTACGATGTAAAAAAGGGGGAAGGGGGAAAAGCATCGAATGAACGTGACGGAGTTAAAGCATAAGTTTATGGCGGTCAAACATTGCGAACCGGCTGAGGCGAACGAACTGCTTGATTTTGCCCGCCGTCTGTATTTGCGCGGGGAAATTTCGCTCGCCGAGTACCGCGATCTCGTGCGTGAGCTCGAAAAAGCCGGCGCCTCTCAGCCGGATGAAGCAGGGGAATACGCTGGGCTGTAGGACGATGAGGGAGCTTTTCCCTTCTTTTTTTTGCCCCTGTTCCTCAAGACGCATAAAAAACGATGTTTCTTCCCACCCTAAAGAGGCAAGAGGAATTGTCGTACAAGGGGGGATTGGCGATGGGTCGAGGTGTCCATTTTAACCATAAATTGAAAGGCCATGACCATGAAAAGCCGAAACATGGAAAACCAGCGCCGCCCAAGCATACTGAGCGGGTCGAATACGAGATCAACACCGTCGCTACTGCAGAAGGCGGCCCGGTCTCGATCACGACAGGCAAAGACACATAAAACAAAAAGGGGCTGATCCAAAACGCACTCGCGTTTTGGGTCAGCCCCTTTTTCCGTGCGGCCGCTTTCTCCTGCCCCGTCAAAGCCTCTCCTTGCCTGCTTCGCTCGTGTCGTCAAGCCGTTCCTTGACAAGCGCCAGCGTATAAGCGACGGCCTGGCTGTATTGCTTGATGCGGCGCTCGGGAACGGATGGATAAAATGCCTCAACGCACAGCTTCGCCATATGGTCGGCGGCGGCCTCAATTTGCCGCTCATGGACATATTTCGGCCGCGCATGGCGGATCCAGCGGGAAGCGGCGTCCTTCCACCGTTCGGCAACGGCCTGCACCTCTTCGGCCATCGGTTTCACGTCGCCAAAAAAATCCGGCTCCTCGTTCCGCTCGCGGGCGCGCCGGGCGATCAAAAGCAGCTGTTCGTTGTATTGTTGCAGCCGCTTCGTCAACGCCTTAAGCTCTTTTTCCATGGCGCCTCCTCCTTATCCATGCCGGCAAATCCGGTTTGCCCATATGCCCTATGGCCCGAAGAACGGATGCGTTTTACCGCGATGCGCTTCTGTTTGATGATACCATACCGGCCGGCTTACACGAAATACAATTTCGACGAAAGCGGAAGTGCAACGCTCTGCTTCTCCTTCTCAAGCCGCTGTTCCACGCCGGCGATCTGCCCTTCAAGGCGCCCGAGCTGCGCTTGATTTTGCGCATAACGCTCTTCGATGACATCGGCGATCACTTTTTCCATTTTCGCATCGACTTGCTCGATGAGTGCGACAATTTCCTGCAGCTGCTTTTCGATCTCCTCTTTTTTGACGAGCCGTTTTTCCATGCCCTCTCCCCCATTTCTCGCATGATGATATTCCATTCGCGGCGGGAAGGACGACTCCTGCCGCGGCGACAAAAGTAGAACGAATTCGGCAAAGAAAGTGGCAAGCAGCCGTCATTCGACATTGCCCTCCTCCCCCGCTTGCCTTCGATCAAGACGAAGGTCTTCTCGGTCAGAGAGGATAAATAAAGAAAAAAGGGCGCATATGACCGGAGCGTATGGTATAATAAAAACCATTCAAAGGAGATGAACGCGATGACACTCAAATACCCGAGCGGAAAAGAGTACCGCGGAAACAAAACAAGCATAGCGCACCTTCCGGCGGCCGATTATGCCAATCGCGGCATGACGCTCGAAGACGACTTAAACGAGACGAATGAATATTACCGGGAACGCGGCATCGCTGTCATCCATAAAAAGCCGACCCCGGTGCAAATCGTGCGCGTCGACTATCCGAAACGGAGCGCCGCCGTCATTACCGAAGCTTACTTCCGGCAGGCGTCGACGACCGACTACAACGGTGTGTACCGCGGCAAGTACATCGACTTTGAGGCGAAAGAGACAAGAAACAAAACGGCGTTTCCTCTGAAAAATTTCCACGCTCATCAAATCCGCCATATGGAGCAAGTTGTCGCCCACGGCGGCATTTGTTTTGCGATTTTGCGTTTTTCTTTGCTCAATGAAACGTATTTGCTTGACGCCTCTCATTTGATCGCTTGGTGGAACGAACAGGAAGCCGGCGGACGAAAGTCGATTCCGAAACAAGAGATCGAACGGCACGGACATTCCATTCCGCTTGGCTACCAGCCGAGAATTGATTATATTAGTGTAGTAGACAACGTGTACTTCAGCGGTTGAAGTGAAAACTTGTAAGAAAGGCAGGATTTGCTTATGTCTGGTGAATATCGTTCTCGCGTGGAACGAAAGCAGGCAGCAAAACAAACGAAACAGAAGAAAGCGAAAACGAAAAAAGGGACCGCGTGGCTGAAAACAGTCGCCATTGCGATATTGTTCATCATTGCGATCGTCGCTGTCGGCGGCGTGGCGGCGTTCGCCTACTTCGTCAAGGACGCCCCCCCGCTTGATGAAGCGAAAATTAAAGACCCGCTCTCTTCCATCGTGTACGATATGAATGGGAAGAAAGTCGCCGAACTTGGCGGCTACAAGCGGACGTACATTTCGTATAAAGACGTGCCCAAAGTGCTCGAAGATGCCGTGCTGGCAACGGAAGACGCCCGCTTTTATGAACATCACGGCATTGATGTCGTCCGCTTGGCTGGCGCCGTCGTCGCCAACATCAAGGAAGGATTCGGTGCGGAGGGCGGCAGCACGATCACCCAGCAAGTCGTCAAAATGACGTTTTTGTCACGGGAGAAAACATTGAAGCGAAAAGCGCAAGAGGCGTGGCTCGCGCTGCAGCTTGAACAAAAATATTCGAAGCATGAAATTTTGGAAATGTATTTGAACAAGATTTATTACTCCGACGGCATTTACGGCGTCGCCCGCGCTGCGGAGTATTACTTTGGCAAAACGAACTTAAAAGAGTTGACACTTCCGGAGGCGGCGCTGTTAGCCGGCATGCCGCAAAGCCCAAACCGGTACAATCCGTATGACCATCCAGAGGCGGCGAAAAAACGGCGCGACACCGTGTTGTCGCTGATGGCGAAACACGGCTTTATCAGCGAGGAAGAAGCGGAAAAAGCCAAGCAAGTGCCGATCCAGTCGATGCTCGCTGAGCGGAAAAAACCGCAAAGCTCCGTGCCGTATGACGCCTTCATTGACGAAGTGATCAAAGAAGTGACCGACAAAGCGAACGTCAACGTCTTTGAAGACGGGCTGAAAATTTATACAACGCTCGACCAAGACGCTCAGGCATACGTAGAAAAGCTATTAAACTCTGACAAGTACTTCACCAATAAGAAAGATTTGCAATCCGGCATCGCCGTCGTCGACACAAAAACAGGCGCCATTCGCGCGTTAGGCGGCGGGCGCAACCACGACCACGTCGAATTTGGCTTCAACTACGCCATCAAACCGGTCGGCCAACCGGGTTCGGCGATCAAACCGATCTTGGACTATGGACCGGCGATCGAATATTTAAAATGGTCAACAGCGCACATTCTTGTTGACGAGCCGTATACGTATTCGGACGGCACGCCGATCCGCAACGCCGGCGGAGGATATATGGGGCCGATCACCTTGCGGACGGCACTGGCAAAATCACGCAACATCCCGGCGTTAAAAACGTTCCAAGCCGTCGGCAAAGAACGGGCGATGGAGTTTGCCAATCGTCTTGGGATGGGCTTTAGTGAAGTATATGAGCCATATGCGATCGGGGGAGTATCCAACTATGTGTCACCGTTGCAAATGGCCGGGGCCTACACCGCCTTTGGCAACAACGGGATTTACACAAAGCCGTATGCCGTGACGAAAATCGTCTTCCCAGACGGCACGGAAATGGATTTGCAGCCAAAGCCGAAACGGGTGATGCACGACTATACCGCTTATATGATCACCGATGTGCTGAAAACGGTCATCCGCTCCGGAACCGGCGTGTTGGCTAATGTCCCAGGGCTTGAGCTCGCGGGCAAAACAGGAACGACAAACTACGGCGAAGACGGCGCCAAATTTGGCCTCCAAAGAGACGATGTGCCGGACAGCTGGATTGTCGGCTATACGCCAAACTATACGGCGGCCATTTGGGTCGGCTTCAGCAAGCGAAGCAGCACGGCAAAGCTTAGTATAGAGGAACAAAAAATCCCGAAATACTTGTTGAAAAACTTAATGTCCCATATCGATGACGGCAGCGGAAGCTTCAAGCAGCCGGAGAGCGTCGTCAAGCTGCCGATCAAAAAAGGCACAAACCCGCCGAAGCTCGCCGGCAAATACACGCCGGAAAGCGAAATTACGTATGAATTGTTCGTGCGCGGCACTGAGCCGACGGAGACAGCGAACGACGTGCCGGAAGAACTGCCGGCGGTGAAAGGGTTGACCGCTGTGTACGACCAAGCGGCGAACGCCATCTCGGTTTCGTGGTCATACGATGAGCAAACCGATGAGACGATCTTCGAGGTGCGCGTCAAAGATGGCCAAGGTCAAACGAATACGATCACCACAAAAGACCGTTCGATCACGATTTCCAATCCGACGCCAGGATGGACGTACACAATCGCCGTGTACGCAAAAGACGGCGAACGAATGAGCAAACCGGCCATAGCCAGCGTTCATGTCCCCGGCGAGCCAGATAACAACCCTGTTCCGCCGCAATCGCCAGGCGACGCCGATCAAGGCAACGGCGCGCCTAACGGCAATAACAATGGCCAAGACAACGGAAATGGCCAAGGCAACGGAGACCAAACCAATGGAAATGAAAACCAAGGTGGACAAGGGAACACCGGCGGACAAAATGGCGGAAATAGCAATGGACAAGACGACGGCAATCACGGTGAGACCGGCACCGATAACGGACAGCCGAACGGAAATAACGGCCAAACCAACGGAACGACCGGCAGCACCAGCTCCGGCAGACCTGCGACGCCCGCCTCGCCGCCGGTAAAAAACGGAAATGGCGCCGGAGCCAATGCCGGGAGCCGCCAATAACGGCGGGCCGGCGCCCGGCATTGCCAAAAAAAGATGGCTCGGCAATCGAGCCATCTTTTCTTTTAGACATTCCGCCGGCAGGCCGAGCCGATGGGCGGCCTCAACGAGCGCTTGTCTTTTCCTTCTCCTGCTTTCGCATTCGCTTTTTCCCTTCACGGCATAAATGAAGAAGAGGACATGACGGACATTGCGGCGCCTGCGCCTTGCAATGGTAGCGGCCGAAAAAAATCATTCGGTGGTGGGTGATCGACCATTCTTCTTTTGGGATGATTTTCATCAACGTCTTCTCGACTTCCAAAACCGAGTCGTCCCAGCGGCAAAAGCCGAGCCGTTTGCTGACGCGCTCGACGTGTGTATCAACCGCGATGGCCGGCACGCCGAACGCAACGGACACAACGACGTTCGCCGTCTTCCGCCCGACGCCCGGCAGCTTCATCAACTCATCGCGGTCGCGCGGCACTTCGCCGTTGTACTTGTCAATCAACATTGCGCACAGCTTTTGAATGTTTCGCGCTTTGTTCCGATATAAGCCGATCGAGCGGATATCTTGCTCGAGCTCCTCAAGCGGCACAGCAATATAATCGTGCGGCGTCCGATATTTTTCAAACAGCCGTTTCGTCACCTTGTTGACGAGCGCATCGGTGCATTGCGCCGACAAAACGACCGCAATCAGCAGCTCAAACGGATTGCGGTGCAAAAGCTCGCAATGCGCATCCGGAAACATTTTTGCCATCTCATCCAAACAGTAGCGGATTTGTTGCTTTGTCAGCACCTCGTCTCCTCCTTATTGCCATGTTGGGTCGAACAAAACGACGCCTTTTACCGGTTCGATTGGCCATTTTTGGACAAACAAAAACGAGAGACAGCGCCTCTCGTTACGAGTCGAGCCAATTGAAAAACGGGATCGTCTGTTTAAATTCTCCCGCCGTCTGTTTCGCCGAACGGGAGGACAGTTTCGGCTTGCGAAACTTTTTGCCGTAGTCGTGCGCCTGTTCAATCGTGCGAATGCCGTTCTTTTTCCATTCAAACAAGATGCGATCGATGTAGCGGAAATTCAACTTCCCCGACAGCACCGCTTCGCGCAGCGCCGCTTTAATGATGGCCGGCTCATGGCCGTCTTGATCGATCCACATCGCAAGCGTTTCACACTCGAACGGGGAGAGCGGGCGGCCAAACTCCTGCTCAAAAACGGTGTATAAGCTCTCCTCTTCCTCCTGCCGGCCGAGTTCCCCCTGTTGAGCCGCTTGGGTGTACAAATGATGCACTAGCTTCTCCCAAAGCGGTTCAAGCGTATATTTTTCGTTGCGAATGCCTTGTTCATCCGTATGCTCTTCAATAGCGATCATCCCTTTTTGCAAGAGCCGACGCACCATGTCCATGCATTCCGCTGCCGAGACCGTCATTCTTTCGGCCAGCTCGGCCGGCGTCGGAAACAAGACGCCTTCTTCGAAAAACGACTGCATATGCAAAAGCAAGACGAGCTCCCCCTCGCCCAACCCAAGCTGCTTGTAGTGGCCAAGCAGCAGCTTCGGGACGGCGATGCTTCCTTGCGCCAGCCATTCGGCCACCTTTTTCTTTTCCATGCCGATGCACCTCAACTATAGTATAACATGACGGCGGCGAAAAAACCCCCTTTTTGCAGGGGGTTTTTTACGGATAAAGCCGGTTGAGCAGCCGCGGGAACGGAATCGTCTCGCGCACATGTTCGACGCCGCAAATCCAAGCGACGGTGCGCTCCAGGCCGAGCCCAAACCCTGAATGCGGCACAGAACCGTATTTGCGCAAATCTAAATACCATTCATACGCTTCAAGCGGCAAATGGTGCTCTTCAAGGCGGCGCTTGAGCAACTCATAATCGTGAATTCGTTCCGAGCCGCCAATGATTTCCCCGTATCCTTCCGGCGCAATCAAATCGGCGCATAGCACAACGTCGGGGCGGTTCGGGTCCGGCTGCATATAAAACGGCTTCAAAGAGGTCGGATAGTGGGTGATGAACACCGGTTTGTCAAAACTTTCGGCGATGGCCGTCTCATGCGGCGCACCGAAGTCATCGCCCCACTCGATGTCGGTCAATCCTTTTTCATGCAACAGCTTGATCGCCTCATCATACGTTAGGCGCGGAAACGGCGGTTTGACCAGCTCAAGCTTAGACACGTCGCGCCCGAGCCGCCCGAGTTCAAGCCGGCAGCGCTCGAGCACCGACTGCACAAGGTAGGAGACGTACTCTTCTTGCAGCCGCAAATTGTCTTCAAACTCATAAAACGCCATTTCCGGCTCCACCATCCAAAACTCAATCAAATGGCGGCGCGTTTTCGATTTTTCGGCGCGGAACGTCGGGCCGAACGAGAACACTTTGCCGAGCGCCATCGCCGCCGCTTCCATATAGAGCTGGCCGCTTTGCGACAAATAGGCATCCTCATCAAAATATTTCGTATGGAACAGTTCGGTCGTTCCTTCCGGTGCGCTGCCAGTCAAAATCGGGGCGTCGACTTTCACAAACCCGCGGTCGTTGAAAAACTCATACGTCGCCCGGATGATTTCGTTGCGAATTTTCATGATCGCGTGCTGGCGCCGCGACCGAAGCCAAAGGTGGCGATGGTCCATCAAAAATTCGACGCCATGCTCTTTCGGCGTAATCGGATAGTCAACCGCTTCTTGAATGACTTGCAAATCGGCAACCGACAGCTCGTAGCCAAATGGGGAGCGCTCGTCGATGCGCACCGTGCCCGTCACATAGAGCGACGTTTCTTGCGTCAATGTTTTTGCGCGCTGAAACACCTCTTCCGAGACGTTCGCCTTTTCGACGACGCCTTGAATAAAGCCAGTGCCGTCGCGCAGCTGCAAAAAGACGATTTTCCCGCTTGAGCGCTTGTTCGCGAGCCAAGCGCCGATCGTCACTTGTTGTCCTACGTATTGATTCACTTCCGCAATCGTCGTCGTTTTCACGCACTGATTCCCTCCAATAATCGACACATCCATCATTCGCTATTATACCGTTCCGCCGGCGTCACGGCAACGACCAGCCAAAGCGGCGCAAAACGATGCTGCGCCCACCAAACGCCTTTCGACGCAGCCGTCCCCCGGAGCCGACCGGCAGTCCGCCGCTCCAATCGACGCGGAAAAAGCGGCTTTGCACCAAACAAAGCCGCCCTTTTCTTTCCACTGACACCTTGGCGCAAGGCGCCTTAGGCCCGCGCCTCCATAAACCGGCGGATGCGTTCGATCGCTGTCTCGAGCGCCTCAAGCGATGTCGCGTATGACAAGCGAACGTTGTCCGGCGCCCCAAACCCAGAGCCGGGCACGAGCGCGACTTTCGCTTCCTCCAGCAAAGCAGCGACGAACTCGTCGACCGTGCGGCAGCCGGCCATATCCGCCGCCTTTCGGGCGTTCGGGAACAAATAAAACGCTCCTTGCGGTTTAACGCAGGTGAAGCCTGGAATTTCTACAAGCTTGTCGTAAATGATGTTGAGCCGTTCTTCAAACGCTTGGCGCATTTGTTCGACCGGCTCCTGCGGCCCACTGTAGGCGGCAATGGCCGCATATTGAGCGATCGATGTCGGATTCGATGTGCTATGGCTTGCTAAATCGGTCATCGCTTGAATGATGTCTTTCGGTCCAGCCGCGTAGCCGATGCGCCACCCTGTCATCGAGTGCGATTTCGATACGCCGTTGATGATGACCGTCTGCGCCTTCAGCTCCGGCGACAGTTCGGCGATCGACACATGTTTCGCCCCGCCGTAAATCAATTTTTCATAAATTTCGTCCGAAACGATCAACACATCATGCGCCAAGCATACTTCACCGAGCGCTTTCAGCTCCTCGGCCGTATAAATCATGCCGGTCGGATTGCTCGGAGAATTGAGAATGACCGCTTTGGTCCGCGGCGTAATGGCCGCTTTCAACTGTTCCGGCGTCATTTTAAAGCCGTTTTCCTCCAGCCCCTCAACATAAACCGGAACGCCGCCAGCCAGCTTCACTTGTTCCGGGTAGCTCACCCAATATGGCGTCGGAATGATGACCTCATCGCCTTCATCAAGCAGCACTTGAAAGAGCGTATAAAGCGCATGCTTCGCCCCGACACAGACGATGATTTCCGCCGGTTCGTACGAAAGCCCTTGGTCGCGGGCAAACTTTTTGATGATTTCCGCTTTCAGCGCCGGCAACCCGCCTGACGGCGTATATTTCGTATGCCCTTCATTCATCGCCTTGATGGCCGCCTCGATAATGTGCTTGGGCGTGTTGAAATCCGGTTCGCCGGCCCCAAGGCCGATCACGTCGTATCCGGCCGCTTTCAGTTCCTTTGCTTTCGCCGTAATGGCCAATGTCGCCGATGGCGTCAGCGACGCCACCCGTTTTGCCAGTTTCATCGCTTCTTCCCCCTCACGTCCTCACTGTTGAAAACTGTACCTCTTCAGGAAGGCCCCATCCGCAAAGTGAAGGTAATAAAACGAATACCTTCCTTCCGCATCAATATATGTCAACTCCCAAAGAGGCACGCCTTTTTCCATGCCAAGCGTCGCGTCGATGATGCGCCGCGGGCGGCGGTCGCGCTGCAAAATGGCGCGCGCTTCTGCCTCGCTGATGCCGCTGTCCACGCGCTTGACGACGACATCCCCCTCTTTTTCAGGCACCCAAACGACGGCTGCTTTCCCTTGTTCCGTTCTTCCGATGAATACGGTGCACGCTTCGTCGCCATAATATGTATAGACTTTCTTCACATCAGCAAGCCCGGCGGCTTCCTTCGCCCGCGCCAACGCGTTTTCCACCATCAGCCGTTTGGGCGCCATCGCCTCGTCATAAATCGACCATGCCTGCCAAATGAGGAACCCAAAAAAAAGCAGAGCGAACCAACCCCACTTTTTCATCGTGATCACGTCCGATAAATCGTAAAGACGGCCTGGCGCTTGTCGTTTTCATCCAAGGCAAGGCCAAACATCAAATTGTCGCGCTTTAGCGTTCGGTTCAAGCAATCGACAATTTTGTACAAGTCGTCGGAGTGCTGAACTTTGACGGTAGCGAGCACTTCGATTTTGCTTTCCATTTTCGTCGTTTCCTCCTGTGCGGCGCAAATTTTGTTACTTATACACGCCGGCGGCTCCGGCAACAATACAAATACAGCGAAGGTGACATCAAAGGCGTGCTTCTTCGCACCTCTGCGGCCGAGCCGACAACGCCAAACGGCAAGGCCGCAAGCTGTCATCGCAGTTGTGCTTCTTCCCTATTATAGCAGGTTTGTCCGACCATTTCATAACAAATTTGCCCGCCTACACCGTCAACGCCAATTTGCTTCTTTCCCCCGCTTCATGCGGGGTTTTTTGCCGCCTGACACCTTTAGATTGCGCCGTTTCGTCCATCTTTATGAGAAATAAAGCCCGCTTTAAGAAAGCCAAGTTTCCGCCTTGTCGAGCAGCTCAGAAAGCGCGCCTTCATGCACCGAAAGCGGCGGCAAGGAAGTGAGAAAATCCGCGCCGTACGGGGAAGCCATTAGCCGCCGATCCAGCACAAATACGGCTCCTTTGTCGTCTTCAGTGCGAATGAGGCGGCCAAACCCTTGCTTAAAACGAAGCACCGCCTCAGGAAGCGCCAGCTCGGAAAACGGATCGCCGCCTCCTGAGCGAATGCGCTCGCTTTTTGCCTCCATCACTGGATCGTCCGGGGGCGCAAACGGCAAGCGGGCGATGACAAGCACATCGAGCGCTGAACCTGGCAGATCGACCCCTTCCCAAAAGCTGCTCGTCCCAAACAACACCGCATGCTCAAACTGCAAAAACGTCCGCAAGAGTTTTGCCGGACTGCCGCTTTGCACTCCTTGAGCGATCAAAACAAACGGCTCGCCTTCTTCCCCGGTCTTCAACGCATCAACCGTCAGTTTCAACAATTCATACGAAGGGAACAACACAAGCACCCGCCGTCCGAGGCGTCGGGCGATCGCAAGCACCGAAGCGGCGACCGCTTCGGCGTAATCTTCAAGCGGCACGGCAGAAACGAGCGGCATGTCCGCCGGCACGAAGAGCGCGGCCTGCTCCTCGTAACGAAACGGCGGCGGAAACGAGCGGCAAAGTGGATAAAAATCCTCAAGGCCGAGACGCGCCGCCATATACGTGAACCGGCCGCGGACAGTGAGCGTCGCCGACGTCAAAACGACGCTCCGTTTTTTCATAAACAGTTGATCGGCGAAAAAGTCAGCAAGGTCAACCGGCTGCGAGTAAAGGCGGACAGCGTTCGCCGCCCCTTTTTCGTCCGCTTCGATCCACCGGACGACACCCGGCTCCTTTTCGGTCAGCAAACGCACGAGCGCAGCCATTTGCCGGTTGAGAGCCGCCAAATCGGCCGACAGCAAGGCGGATGGTGGGAAATCGCCACTCGTATCAGCGGATAGAAGCGGCTTCGCTTCAGCGAATAGCGCCGCCGCCAAATCGCGCAGGCGCCAGCATAACTCCACCGCCGCCTGCCACGCCCGGCTCTGTTCGTCCGTCGGCGAAAAGCGATAGCGGCAACGTCCAGCGCGAGCTGGCTTTTTGTCCAACGCATAGCGGCGCAACAGGCGGAACAGCTCGTCCCCTTCAAACTGCAGCTCCTCAAGGCGCTGCTGGCAACGGACAAGAGCCCCATTCGGTGCGTCCTGTTCTGCTTCTACCCATTTCGCGATCGTCTGCGCGATTTTGGCGGTCAGCAGGCGAAACGACACATAGCCAATCTGCTCGCCAAAACACCGGGCGGCGGCATCTTCAAGCCGATGCGCCTCATCGATGATCAGATGGCGAAACGGCGGCAAAAGCGGCGCCGGGCCGGTCAAATCATGAAGCAAAAGCGCATGGTTCGTAATGACGATATCCGCCTGTTCGGCGCGCTCTTTCGCCCGGGCGAAAAAATGATGCCGCCCGCCGTCTTCCTCTTCGCCGATGGCAAGCGCGGACAATAGGAGACGGGCGCCGGATGACACATTCAATTCGTCCAAGTCGCCGCTGTCGGTCTCAAGCAGCCAAACGAGCACCTGGCATTTCAAGAGCGCCGCATCGTACGTGTCAGACGGCTCCGACAAAAACGAAGCGAACTTGTCAAGGGATAAGTAATTTTGCTTTCCTTTCAAAACGGCAACGCGGAGCGGAAACGGCGCGATTTGCCGCAATACCGGCCAATCGCGGCGAATGAGCTGCTCCTGCAGCTGGAGGGTATGCGTGCTGATGACGACCCGCTCTTGCCGCTCATAGGCGAAAAAGGCAGCGGGAATGAGGTAAGCGAGCGATTTGCCAAGCCCGGTCCCTGCTTCAATGAGCGCGTGCTGGGACGTCGACAGCGCCTCGTAAACAAGCTGCATCATTTCCCACTGTTGTGCGCGATGCTTGTAGCCAGGAAGCGGAAGAGGCTGTTTTTGCCGATAAAAAGCGGAAAACGAAGCCAAAGCGGGACGCCGCTCCTTCTTCTCTAACTCCGGCGCTGGTTTTTTCAGCGCGATGCCGCGGTATGCGGCGGCCCAATCTGTCGGCCGCTCATCTTGTTTTTCGGCGATGACTGCGTCAAGAAGCAAGTAAATATCGCTTTTTAAATGGCGAGCGAGACGGCGCAGTTGCTCGAGCGTCATCAGCGGCAGGCGGCGCAACCGCTCAAGCAAGGCGATGAACAGCTTGGCGGTCACTTCCGCATCGCTGTCCGCTTGATGCGGACGATCGTGGTGGAGGCCGAGCTGCCTCGCCAAATCGCCGAGCTTATAGCTTTCGGCAGTCGGCAGCACGATGCGGGCGAGCTCGACCGTATCGATCGTCGGACCGGCAAACGGCGGCCAGCCAGCCCGTTCAAGCTCGGCCTGCAAAAACGGCAAATCAAAGTCGACGTTATGGGCGACAAAGTAAGCACCGTGCATCAAGGCGGCGATCTCGCCCGCCTTGTCAGCAAACAGCGGTGCCCCTTCGACCATCTGTTCGTTGATGTTCGTCAGCTGCTGAATGAACAGCGGAATGGGCTGTTCCGGGTTAAAAAAGCTGGCAAACCGCTCGACAATCAGGCCATCTTCGACGACCGCCATGCCGAGCTGGATGATCCGGTCGCCTTTTTTCGGCCCATTTCCGGTTGTCTCCAAGTCAATGATGACAAAGCGCGTTGCCATAAACGATCACCTCAAAACGAAAAGGGGCGGAAAGCCCCTTTTTGCCCTCATTATAAAACCGTATGTGCCGGCTCTTCGGCAATGAGCTGCACGATCCGGTTGTTTTCGTCCATAATGGCGATTTTCGGCCGATGCACGGCGATTTTTTCCTCCGGAACAAGCACATACGAGATGACGATAATAACGTCCCCTTTTTGCACGAGGCGGGCGGCGGCGCCGTTTAGGCAAAAGACGCCGCTGCCGCGCTCGCCGGGGATGACGTATGTTTCAAAACGGGCTCCATTATTATTGTTAACTACCTGTACTTTTTCATTAGCCACAATGCCGACGGCATCCAAAATATCTTCATCGATCGTAATGCTGCCGACGTAATCGAGATTGGCTTCTGTTACACGGGCGCGGTGAATTTTTGCATTCATGAGCGTGCGAAACATGGTTGCTCCCCCTTTCCATCCCCTTGTTCGCCGGTTTTGGGCAGCTCAACGATGATGTTGTCGATCAACCGGGCGCTCGCAAATCGGGCGGCGACAGCGATCAACACTGTCCCGGCGAGCGTCTCAAGCGGCGTCAAATCCGGATATGAACATACTTCGACATAATCGATCTCCGCATGCGTATGCGCTTCAATATGCTCTCTGAGGAGCCGGCGGATGGCCGCTGCGCTTCGCTCCCCTCGTTCGACGGCGGAAGCAGCCGCTTGAAGCGCCGCATACAGCGCCGGCGCCTCGCTCCGTTCCTGCGGCGACAAATAGACGTTGCGCGAGCTTTTCGCCAACCCGTCCGCCTCGCGGACCGTCGGCACCGGCACGAGCTCGATCGGAAAATTGAGATCGCGGATCAAGCCGTCGACGACCGCCACCTGTTGGGCATCTTTCATCCCGAAGTACGCGCGGTCGGGCATGACGATGTTGAACAGCTTAATGAGCACCGTCGCCACGCCGTCAAAATGACCGGGGCGCGACCGTCCGCACAGCACGTCGGCGCGCGCTTGAACGATCGCTCGTACGGTAAGCGGCTCCGGATACATCTCGTCCGCTTCCGGATGGAACAAGACGTCGACTCCGTGCTGTTCGGCGATGCGCCGGTCGCGCTCGAAATCGCGCGGATAGCGGGCAAAGTCTTCGTTCGGTCCGAACTGAAGCGGGTTGACGAAAACGCTTAGGACGACGATGTCGTTTTCCGCGCGCGCCCGATCGATGAGGGAAGTATGCCCTTCATGCAAATAGCCCATCGTCGGAACGAACCCGATCGTCTTTCCTTCGCGACGATATTGACGCATGAGCGCCTGCATCGCCGCAATCTGATCCATCACAATCATCATTGCTTTCCTCCGTAAAGCGCCACCCATTCTTCTTCCTTCATCGTAAACGTCTGCGCCGGCTCCGGGAACTGGCGCAGTTTGACATCAGCGACATAGTTGGCTAACGCCTCAACGATTGTCTCTTGGATGGACGCGTATTGTTTCACAAACTTCGGCACGCGGGTGACGCCGTAGCCAAGCAAATCGTGATACACGAGCACTTGGCCGTCGACTTCCGCCCCAGCGCCGATGCCGATGACGGGAATGGTGAGCTCCCGGGCCATGGCCGCCCCGAGCTGCTTCGGAACACACTCTAAGACAAGGGCGATCGCTCCCGACTGCTCGCATTGTTTCGCATCATCGAGCAGCTTTTTCGCGCTTTCGGCATCTTTGCCTTGCACTTTATAGCCGCCAAGAACGCCGACCGATTGCGGCGTCAACCCGAGATGGGCAACGACCGGCACGCCGGCTTTCGTCAGCGCGGCAATAATCTCAACGACTTCATCCGCCCCTTCGACTTTAACGGCGTTCGCCCCTGACTCTTGCATGATGCGGCGGGCGTTTTGCAGCGCTTCTTCTTTGGACGCATGGTACGACATAAATGGCATATCGGTGACAATAAACRTGTTCGGCGCACCGCGGCGAACCGCCTTCGTATGGTGGATCATGTCATCGACCGTCACCGGGATCGTTGAATCATACCCGAGCACAACCATGCCGAGCGAATCGCCGACCAAAATCATGTCGACGCCGGCTTGCTCGGCAAGCTTCGCGGACGGAAAATCGTAGGCGGTCACCATGACGATCGGCTCGCCCGCCTGCTTCATGCGGAAAAAGTCGGTTTTTGTTTTCATTTTCGTTCCCTCCTCTTTTGTTGCAGAGGAGATGAACCGCCCGAAACAAAACGCCCTTCTTTCCCGCCTTGAGAAAGAAGGACGCCATAAAACCGCCGTCGGTTTCGTTCATCCCTCTGTCCTAGTCCTTCGAAAAAGGATCAAGGCAGATCATTTCCTTCACCTATTCGTGTTGTCGGTCTCGGTGCAGTTCTTTTCATGAAAGATACTGCCCTTTTCCTCGCTTTGTATTTTAACAAAATTGTCACAATTTTTCTAGTGGCAAATTAGAACTGAATATCGGCCGAATGGATGTAATGGATGTTCTTTTGCTCATCTTCAAGGATGAGCAGTCCGTCATCGGTGATGCCGCGGGCGATGCCGCGAATCACGCCGCCCAATGTTCTGGCCGTCACCGGCTTGCCGATCGAGACGGCGTACCCTTCCCAAAGAAGCTTAATCGGGCGAAAGCCGTGTTCCAAATATTGCTTGTACAGCCGCTCAAGCCGGAACAAAATTTCCTGAATGAGCGGTGCGCGCTTCACGCGTCCGCCCTTTTCGATGGCCAACGACGTGGCGATGGACCGGATGTCCTCTGGAAACTGTTCGACCGTTTGATTGACGTTGATGCCGATGCCGATGATGACGGAATGAACGCGGTCAGGATCGGCTTGCAGCTCCGTTAAAATGCCGACGCATTTTTTGCCGCTAAGCAAAATGTCATTCGGCCATTTAATGTCTGGGACAAGCCCGGTTATTTCTTGAATCGCCTGGCTGATGGCCACCGCAGCCACGAGCGTCAACTGCGGGGCCTGCTGCGGCGGAATGGGCGGCCGCAAAATGAGGCTCATCCAAATGCCTGTCCCTTTCGGGGAAAACCATTTCCGATCCAACCGCCCGCGGCCGGCCTTTTGCTCTTCCGCGACGACGAGCGTTCCTTCCGGCGCCCCTTCGTACGCGAGTCTTGCGGCAATGCGCTGCGTTGAATCGACCTCGTCAAAAAAGTGAATCGCGTGGCCAAGTTTTTCTGTTTTTAGGCCGAGCTGGATTTCATTGGCCGTCACTTTGTCCGGCGTGCTGACGATCCGATAGCCCAGGCGCCGCACCGCTTCCAGTTCGAACCCCTCTTTGCGCAGCTCCTCGATATGCTTCCATACCGCCGCCCGCGAACAGCCGAGCTGTTCGCTGATTTTTTGCCCGGACAAAAACTCGCCGTTCGCCTCGGCAAACAACTCTAACAGTTTTTTTCGTGTGTCCGATTGCGCTCCATGAGCCATGCGTGAATCCGCTCCTTCTCATTTTCGACTTCGCCGCCGACGACCGCCCGCCAGATGGCATCCAGCGTCTCTTTCACCCATGGACCGGCCGGTTTTCCAGCCCAGCGAATGACGTCTTTCCCGTTGACGGCAAGTTCCGCTTTCGTTTTGATCGGCAGCGCCGCAAAGCGGCGGCGGAGCTCCTCATGATGCGGTTCGGACGGCGCGCCGGTCAACGCGGCGCGCACCGCTTCAACCGATAGCGCCCGCTTGAGGCCGGCCAAAAACAACTGTTCGTTCGTCCACGCCTCCGGCCTAGGGACATCATCGAGCGCCGCCAAAATGGCGCCAGCTTCATCGATCACTTTGTTGGGCAGCTTCCAGGCGCGCAAAAACGGACGTATGTCTTTGACATCAAGCGCGCGGCAAAGAAGCGCCCAGCGCTCTTCGCGCTCTGTGAGCCACGGCCAGCGGCAGGCGGCAGCCGAGCGCAGCAGCTGCTCTTTTTCGGCCAGCCCAGGCAAATAAACAAACAGCCTCGTATCAGCCAACAGCTGCAACGCTTCGGCAACGAACGGACCGGCGAGCAGTTTTTCCATTTCCATGGTCATCCGTTCGACAGAAATGTGGGCCATAAGCGGTGCGTTTTGGACGATCGCCCGCTTCGTGTCCTCAGCAAGCGCAAATCCAAGTTGGCTGACGAAGCGAACAGCCCGCATCATGCGGAGCGCATCTTCGCGAAACCGTTCGTCCGCCGCCCCGACCGTGCAAATGAGCCGCCGCTCGATCGCCTCTTGTCCGCCAAACGGATCAATGATCGTTCCGCGTTCATCCATGGCGATGGCGTTCATCGTGAAATCGCGCCGCTTTAAGTCTTCCTCAAGCGAACGAACGAACGTCACCGACTCCGGACGGCGATGGTCTTCATAATCGCCGTCCGTGCGGAATGTCGTCACTTCGTACGCTGTTCCTTCATGCACGACGACGACCGTGCCGTGTTTCGAACCGACGTCGATCGTTTTCGAAAACAAGCGCATCACTTCTTCCGGCAGAGCGCTCGTCGCGATATCGACGTCGCCGATCGCACGCCCGATCAACAAGTCGCGCACCGCGCCGCCGACAAAATACGCCTCATAGCCATGCCGCTTCAATTGTCGGATAATGCCGAGCGCCTGTTCAAACGGCGGTTTCATCGTTTCACCTTCCTTGCCGCAAGCGAAGCGTACAGCTGTTCATACTGCCCGACGATGTCGGCCGAGCGGAACTTGCGCTCGACCGTTTGCACCGCCTGTCTTGCCATCTCAGCGTGCAACCGGCAGTCCGTCAACAGCGCCATCGTCTGTCTTGCCGCCTCTTTGACATCGCCAAGCGGGCATAAAAACCCAGTTTTCCCATCCTCAATCACTTCCGGAATCCCGCCGATGGCCGTGCCGATGCACGGAACACCGCACGCCATCGCCTCAAGCAATACGAGCCCAAAGCTTTCTTTTTCCGACAAAAGCATCATCACATCGCTGATCGAATACAGCTCTTCGAGTTTATCCTGTTTTCCTAAAAAGCGGACATCATCTTGCAGACCAAGCTCTTTCACAAGTCGGCAAACGACGGTCATTTCCGGGCCGTCGCCGACAAGCAAGAGTTTGGCTGGCACATGCCGGCGCACGATGGCAAACGCTCGCACCACATCAGGCACGCGCTTCACTTTCCGGAAATTCGAGACATGGATCACAACCCGTTCATCGTCGCGAATGCCGTACTCGCGCCGTAAATGGCCCGCTTCCCGGCGACGGTAGACGCGTTCATCGACAAAATTGTAGACGGTATGGATCGTCGCTTGCACATCGAGCAGTTCATACGTCTGCCGCGCAAGGGCGTCAGACACCGCCGTAACGATATCCGACTGCTCGATGCCAAATTTGATCATATCGGAAAGCGACGGGTCATAGCCTAACACGGTGATATCCGTGCCGTGCAGCGTCGTGACGATCGGCAGCTCGCCGACCATTTGCCGCGCCAACACCGCGCAGACAGCATGAGGAACGGCGTAATGGGCATGAAGCACATCGAGCCGTTCCCGCTTTGCCACCTCAGCAATTTTGCTTGCCAATGCCAAATCGTACGGCGGGTATTGAAAGACGGAATATTGGTTGACACTGACTTCATGATAATAAATGTTGCCGTACACTTTATTCAAACGAAACGGCATGCTCGATGAGATAAAGTGAATCTCATGCCCCCGCTCCGCCAGCAGCTTGCCAAGCTCAGTGGCGACCACCCCGGAGCCCCCGACCGTCGGATAGCAAACAATCCCGATTTTCAGCTTCATCGCTCCTCCTCAAATAAATTGGAAAGATGAATCGGCGTTTTCGTCAAAAACCCTTCCGCATACGCCGCGCCGATTTGTTGACCGAACCAGCGCTCGCGGCTTTCAATCATCTCGATGTAGCCGTTGGTCAGCGGGGTGGCAACCGAGCCAGGCCGTTTTTGAAATTGGCTTTCGTATGCGCGCAGGCTGGCCAGCTTGTCATCGATCGTTTCGCTAATATCGATGAGAAAATGCGGGCGGCAAAAAGCGTTGATCATGTAATAATACACAGCCCGGACGCGGTGCGCGTCGCCAAGCTCCCCGGCGCCGTAGCGGCGGATGCCGGCGGAAAAGACCGCTTCCTCGACAAGGCGGGCGCATCGCCCGTGATCCGGATGTCGATCTTCCCAATAGGGGGCGAATACAAGGCGCGGCCGGTAGCGGCGGATGACCGCTGCGATCTGGCGGATCGCCTCTTCCTCGACGTAAAGGCCGCGGTCAGGCAGCCCGAGATTGAACCGCTCGGATACACCGAGCCGGCGGGCCGCCTCGGCCGCCTCTCTCTGCCGCTCGTCGACCGTGCCGTTGGACGACAGCTCGGCTTGCGTCAAGTCGCAAATAACGGCGCGAAAGCCGCGGTGCACATATTTGGCGATCGTCCCTCCCATGCCGATTTCGACATCATCCGGATGGGCGCCAAACGCCAATAAGTCGCATCGTTCCATCATCGCTGTCACCTTTCTGTTTCCTTTTCCTCCCCGCCTTTTGTCCGGCCGCGCACGATGCTGCGCCATGCCAAATCGCCGCGCTCCAACGCGCGGACGAGCAGCTCGGCCGTGCCGATGTTCGTCGCCAACGGCACGGCATAGACGTCGCAAAGCCGCATCAATGCGCTGATGTCCGGCTCATGCGGCTGGGCGGTGAGCGGATCGCGGAAAAAAATGACAAGATCCATTTCATTGCGGGCGATCATCGCCCCGATTTCTTGGTCGCCTCCGTACGGCCCAGATTGGAAGCGATGGACTGGAAGGCCGGTCGCTTCCTGAATGCGCAAGCCGGTCGTGCCGGTGGCGTACAACTCATGGTTGGCGAGCAGAGGCGCATAGGCGGTCGCAAAGGCGACCATCTCTTCCTTTTTTTTGTCATGGGCGATCAAAGCGATCTTCATCGTTTCCTCTCCCCTTCTAGACTGTCCGCTCTATTCCAAAATATGTTCAAGCCCGTAGACGAGCGTACGCAAATGCATCACCGTTTCGACCGCCAGCTTCACCCCGGACATAAACGAGCGGCGGTCGAACGAATCGTGGCGGATCGTCAACGTCTGGCCGTTGCCGCCGAAAATCACTTCTTGATGAGCGACAAAGCCCGGCAGACGGACGCTGTGGATCGGGATGCCGTCGTAAGCGGCGCCGCGCGCGCCGGCGAGCGTCTCCTTTTCGTCCGGGTGTCCTTGCTTTTTCGACGGGCGCACTTCGG
Source organism: Geobacillus sp. LEMMY01 (assembly GCF_002042905.1). Lineage (NCBI taxonomy): Bacteria > Bacillati > Bacillota > Bacilli > Caryophanales > Anoxybacillaceae > Geobacillus > Geobacillus sp. LEMMY01. The sequence continues at coordinate 67,636 of NZ_MVKA01000017.1, read as the reverse complement.
CGATGAGCTGGGCCGTCTTCAACGCCGTTCCGGACGGAGCGTCAAGCTTTTGGTCATGGTGCAGTTCAATGATTTCCACATCGGTGAAATATTTGGCCGCCATGCGGGCGAATTTCATCATCAACACCGCGCCGACGGCAAAGTTCGGTGCAATGATGGCGCCGATGTTGTTCTCCTCGGCCAGCTCTGTGAGCCGCTCGATATCTTCCGGCGTAAATCCGGTCGTGCCGACGACTGGACGGACGCCATAACGCAGCGCCAGTTCGGTGTGCCGCTTTCCGGCTTCCGGTGTTGTCAAATCGATCAATACGTCCGGCTTCACCTCGGCAAAACAGCGGGCGGCATCGGTGTAAATCGGGGCGTTGACGCCGGAAAATCCGTCGATCTCCGCTAAGTTTTGTCCATCGTAACGGCGGTCGATGACCGCGGCCAGTTCAAAGTGGTCTGTTTGCTGCACGAGCGCGACCGCTTCGCGGCCCATGCGGCCGCGCGGCCCCGCGATGACAATGCGAATCGTCATGATCCTTCCTCCTTCCGCGTCCAGCGGTCGCCGTCGCGGGTGCGGAACTTGTCCATCACCCGGTCGTGCGCCGCCTGCAAGTCAATGCCGAGCGAATTGGCAAAGCAAATGAGCACAAACAGCAAATCGCCCAGCTCCTCTTCCACCGTTTTTTCTTTTTCGGTTGCCTTTTTCGGCTTTTCGCCGTAGTAATGGTTCACTTCGCGCGCCAGCTCGCCGAGCTCCTCGGTCAGCCGCGCCAGCATGGCGAGCGGGCTGAAATAGCCTTCTTTGAATTGGCTGATATAGTCATCTACTTCCTGTTGCATTTGTTTCATCGTTTTCTCCTGCATGGCTTGTCACCTCGCCTGTTTTCATGTTAGCGAAAAGCGGCGCATTTGACAAATGTTTTCGCCCGCTGCCAATCCGCCCCGTTTTCGGCCATCATTGCCTATACGGGCGAGTTCCTCTATAATTAAGGGCGCCGACTATTTTTGCGGACGGAGGGACGGTATGATTTTCGGACTAAAGATAAAAAACTGCCTGTTTATTTTGCTTGGCGCCGCCATTTTCGCCTTCGGTCTCGTTCATTTCAACATGCAAAACAATTTGGCGGAAGGCGGGTTTACCGGCATTACGCTTCTTCTTTATTTTTTGTTCGGACTGGATCCAGCCATCACCAACTTGGCGCTCAACATTCCACTCTTTTTCATCGGCTGGAAGCTGCTCGGCCGCCAGACGTTTTTGTATACCGTCATCGGCACGGTCGCCGTTTCCGTGTTTTTATCCATCTTTCAACGCTACATGATTCATATGCCGCTTCGACATGACATGACGCTTGCCGCCTTGTTTGCCGGCGTCTTTATCGGCGTCGGCCTCGGCATTATTTTCCGCTACGGCGGCACAACCGGAGGCGTCGATATTATCGCCCGCCTCGTCCATAAATATAAAGGCATCAGCATGGGCAAAACGATGTTTGCCTTTGACGCCACCGTCATCACGTTGTCGCTTCTTCTTTACTTGTCATACCGCGAGGCGATGTATACGTTGGTCGCCGTCTTTATCGCCGCCCGGGTCATTGATTTTATGCAGGAAGGCGGCTATGCGGCGAAAGGGGCGACCATCATCTCAGAAAAAAGCGAAGAGATCGCCAACCGCATCTTGACAGAGATGGAGCGCGGCGTCACCGTGCTGAAAGGGCGCGGCTCGTATACGAAGCGCGACCGCGATGTTTTGTATTGCGTCGTCGCCAAAAACGAACTGCCGCGCTTAAAAAGCGTCATTATGTCCGTTGACCCTCATGCGTTCGTCGCCGTCACCGATGTGCATGATGTGCTCGGCGAAGGGTTTACGCTCGATGAACAAAAGCGGCCGCTGGAACCATGAAAAGCCGCTGGCGCGAAAGCCCAACCGGGACAAGCCCGGCAAGCGCCGCTTGAAAGTGCCGGGGCGGCGCTTGCGCAAAGCTACGGGAAAACAAAAAAGAGGGGGAAACGTTTCCCCCTCACCAAGAGCGCCGGCGCTTATTCTTCCGGCTGCCGCGCCCGCTTCTCTTCTTTTTCCCCTTTGTACTTCCGCCAGCCAACGTACGTCAGCGTCAGCACGATTACCCCGCCAGTGAAAATCATCACCCAAATCAGCGACGGATCAGCTTCGTCCTTTTTCACCCCGGCAAACAGCGCTTCTAGATCATGACGCGCATCGGCGAGTTGCTCGCGCTGCTCGCCTTCGCCGCGTTGCCAAAACGCGGCGGCCTGCAATGCCTCAAGATCGTCATCGACCTTTGTCGCGATTTCCGGCGGCACGTCGATTTTCACACTCGGCTCGATCAATGTATAGCGGTCAAGCAACTGGCGGAGGGCAGCGGCATACGCTTTCTGCTCGCCTTGTTGTGCCGCCTTTTCGACCGCGGCAAACGCCCCCATGACAGCCGGCTCCATCTCCGTCCAAAGCGGCTGGTATGTCGAATGGATGGCGTCAACAACAAGGCGAAACTGGGTGATCGCCGCCACCTTGTCTTCCGCGGGGATCGGCGCCGTCATCGCCTTGACTGCCTGCTCGTGCGTCACGGTCACCGCCCGCAATTCATCGGCCGATTTCAACCGTTCTTTTGCCCCAAGGGCGAAAAACCGCTCGGAAAAATAGCGGAGCACTTCTTTTGCTTCGACAAAACGCCCGTTTTTCGCCAATTGCAGCGCCTCGTCGGAAATATCGTCCAACTGCTCCCAACCGTTTGTTTGTCCGGCCACGCCAATGGGCGCTGGCCATAAAAAGGCAAGCGACAACAGCATGGCTAGCCCGATTCGCTTCATCATCGTCCCTCCCTCATCCACTAGTACAATGTATGAAGGAGTGGACAAGAGTAGACCAGGCAACTGCCAGAAAGCTACCGCCCAACGTTCCCCCTTGTGTTCAACGCTCTACTCTGATGCCTGCCGGGAAGACAGGCCGCTGCCCGGCAGAAGCGGCTGGCGCCGGAGGCGGACACCAAGCTGATACGCAACGGCAATCGATGCGATGCTCAACCAAAACGTAAAATAGCCGATTTCGCCGGCGTAGTCAGCCAGCACACTATAGCGCGGCATCATGCCAAAGACGTAGTCGATGACATCGTTATGCAGCGTCCACACGGCCGCCAGCATAAGGTGAAGGAAGCGAAATCGATAAAACCGGGCATACAGCATTCCTTCGACCGCCATCGCCCCGTGCGAAACGATGAGCATCCAGCCGGTCCAATCGAGCGTGCCGGTGACGCGCCAAACGAGCACATTCATGACGACCGCCCAAATTCCATACTTAACAAGCGTCACCAAAGCCAACGCTTCAAAAAGCGGCGCCGACCTGCCGAAAAGCCATGCCACAAGGACGACAAGAAAAAAAAGGCTCGCCGTCGGGCTGTCGGGAACAAACGGCAAAAAGACGGGCGGCGTATCGGCAAGTTGATAACGATACCAATAATATCCATAGATGGTGCCGGCCGCGTTGACGAACAAGAGCAGCCAAACAACCGGCCGGGAAGCCAGCAGCGCATAAATCCATGCCATCATCTGCACCTCGCCTCGGTTTCATGTTGGCACGAAAAAAGCTGACTAACGCGAGTCAGCTTTTTCGTGTCGAAACGATTATTCCGCTTTTAGTCCGGCGATGAATTCGGACAGTTTTTTCAACTCTTCATCCGTGCCTTTAAAAATGCCAGCCGGCATGCTGCCTTTCCCTTCTCTCGCAATTTTGGCGATTTCCTCCGGCTTCAGGCCGGTGCCGATGAGCGACGGGCCAGCGCCGCCGGACAAGTTTTGTCCGTGGCACGATGTACATGTGTTCGCTTGGGCGATTTTATAGCCTTCCGCGTTCGTGTCAATTTTCACTTCCGCCCGAATTTTCCCTTGTTCAGCCGCTTTTTTCCAGTCGTGCGTGACGACCGCTTCCCATGTCAAATAAATCATCGCCGCAAGCGCCAACAGCATCATCCCGGTCGCTACCGGACGCTTCCAAGGACGGCGCTCCGGGCCGCGGTCCAAAAACGGCGCCAAAAGCAACGCCGCAAACGCCAACCCCGGGATGATGATCGCGCCGACAACCGTATACGGACCAGACGCATACGAATATTTGAGCAATTGGTATAAGAACAAGAAATACCAGTCAGGCAGCGGCACGTACGTCGTGTCCGTCGGGTCGGCGATCCGCTCAAGCGGCGACGGATGGGCGACCGTCAAGCATAAGAAACCGACGAGAAAGACCGATCCGACCAGCCATTCCTTGAGCAGGAAGTTCGGCCAAAACACTTCCGTTTTCCCGGGATATTCCGAATAGTCCTTTGGAATATTCGGTTTTCTCACCGCGGGAACACGGGAATCGCCGACGAATTTCATTCCTTTTCCGCGATGCATTGCGTGGTTCCCTCCTTTTTTCTATCGCCTGCAAACGTCGGGCCGACCGATCATAGCGGACCGGAAATGCCTTGTCTGCGAATCATTAAAAAGTGCGCTGCCATTAAGCCGAGCAAAGCGGCCGGCAAGAAGAAGACGTGAATGGCAAAGAAGCGCGTCAGCGTTTGCGCGCCGACAATTTCTGGGTCCCCAGCTAACAGCGTCTTAATGGCCGGGCCAATGAGCGGCGTCGCTTCCGCGATTTGCAAACCAACTTTCGTCGCAAACAGCGCTTTCATATCCCACGGCAACAAGTAGCCGGTGAAGCCAAGACCCATCATCACCATAAAGATCAATACGCCGACGATCCAGTTCATTTCGCGCGGCTTTTTATAAGCCCCTTGGAAAAAGACGCGCAGCGTATGTAAAAACATCATGACGATGACAAGGCTTGCCCCCCAGTGGTGCATGCCGCGCACAATTTGGCCGAACGCCACTTCGTTTTGCAAGTAATACACCGATTCCCACGCGTTTTTAATATCCGGGACGTAGTACATCGTCAAAAACATGCCTGACAAAATTTGAATGACCGTGACAAAAAACGTCAGCCCGCCGAAACAATAGACAAAGGCGGAAAAATGATGGGCGGGGTTGACGTGCTCTGGAACTTCGTGATCGGCGATATCCCGCCATAAAGGCGTAATATCTAAGCGTTCATCGACCCAGTCATACAGCTTGTTTAACACGCATTACGCCTCCTTTCTTGGTTTCGCCTTACCTAAATACAGCTTGCCGTCTTTCACTTTGTACTCGTAACGGTCAAGCGGAGCTTGCGGCGGCGTCCCCGGAACGTTCGTGCCGTCTTTCGTATAGCGCCCGTAGTGGCATGGGCAGAAAAACTGGTTCGGATGCTCTTTGTCCGTGTTCCAGTCGACCGTACAGCCGAGGTGTTTGCAGATCGGCGACAGGGCGATGATCTCCCCTTTGTCCGTTTTATACACCCATGCTGATTTCGGCTCTTCCGACTCGTACCAAGCGTCTTTCACTTTCACTTTAAAGTCGAAACGCTTCGGTTCGGTCGTAATCTCTTTGACGTCCGCTACCGCGACCATGTCCGTTCCTGCCTCATCTTTCAAAAGCGGGTCAAAGGCAAAACGGAGCATCGGCATAAGCATCCCTGCCGCCATAAAGCCACCGACGCCGGTCAGCGTGTAGTTTAAAAACTGACGTCTCGTTACACGATGTTTGTTGTCGCTCATCGTCTTCCCCCCTCTATGCAAAATCAAGTCCGCACCGGACGATTGTATGTATAACACATATGGAAAACTAGGACATTCTAATGATAGCTCAATTGCTGGACAAGGTCAATATCGCAGACGGCAAAACGTCGGACTTTGCCGCGTCTACTCTTGCGCCCAGCGACCGACGAGAAAGCGGAGCAGCTCGGCGGCCTGCTCTCTGACAAGCTTGTGCTTGTATGATTCATCCATGCTCTCGAGAGGAACAACTGGAACGAACCAAACGCGGTCGGCTTCTTCGCCCTCTTGCCACGCACGGTCGCACGTCACATAAAACAAATGCTTCATTCCTTCCCGCCTAAGCCGGTTGGTCCAATCCGCCAGTCTTTCGGTAAGCAGCGCCCGCGGCTCATCGGCAAAATACACAAACGACGGCAACAAAAACAACCGGCCCTTCAACTGCCGCTCGACCTCGGCCGCGATGAGCCCGACGAGCTCCCCTCCGGAAGCGAACCGCTTCGCTCCTTGGCCGAAAGCCACCGGCAAAAGCGGAAGGAGCGCCGTGTCGATGTAGTCGCGCTCTCGTTCATAGAGGGCGACGTCCTCGCCTGTCCACTTCATTCGTACTCTCCTTTGCCTTAAAGTTTCTTCCCTTCATCACCATACCATATTTTTCGGCAAAAGAAAAACCTTGCCGGCGGCAAGGTTTTTACAATTTGTTTAATTCATCGGTCAGGCGGCGGAACGCCTCTTCATCATGGCGGTCAAGCGCCTCATCGATCAGCTTCATGAGCCGCCCGCGCCGGAATTCATAAATGGAGCGTTCCAAAAACTGCTCGGCAAGGCGCTGGTCGTTTTCGCTCACTTGCGCCTGCTTCGGCGCATACGGGTTTTCCTCAAGCACGGCGACATATTGCGGCGAGTGAAAAGAAGCGCGGAAATTCAGTTGAATGTAAATATCTTCGTCGCGGTTTAAACGGATGTCGTGGAACGATTTCTCTGCATCGGTCGTCATCACATTGCCTTTGTAAAAGCGGAACGGCACATCGTCGACGCAATGGGTCGACATAATGATGCCGCGCGGGCAATATTGGGCATTCTCGACAAAATGCACCTTTTGCATGAGCTGGTCATGGCTCATCAAATAGTTTAAAATCCAGACACACTCGCGCCGCTTCAACTGATAGTGGCTTAAAAACCAACGGATAAACTCTTTTTTCTCATTGACGGATACGTGCGTCATTCTGCGCTTCCCCCTCGATCGGTTTCCAAGAAAGAGGTTGGGCCACCGCTTCTCCCCTACTCTTCGAGCTCAAGCAGCATCTCCGCCGCCTCCGTATGGGTTGGGTCGAGACGGACGATCTGTTGAAATATTTCTTTCGCCGCCGCCCGATTTCCTTCCTCGATGAGAAAATATCCGTACTCTTCGAGGAACTCGACATTGTGCTTAAAGAAATTATATGCCTCGCCGTAATGGTTTAATGCATCGTCGTACATTTCAAGCCGATGTTTGGCGCGCCCAAGGTCCCATTCAAACTGCGGATCGTACTCGCCATCGGCCATCGCCTGCTCAAGAAGCGCTACGACATCCTCATAGCGCTGTTCGTTTAGCCAAAGCGCCGATAAAACCGTGAGCGCCTCGATGTACCCGCCATCGATCTCAAGCGCCTTTTTCAAGTGCTCTTCTGCTTCCACCGGCTTGTTCAGCTTGAGCGCCAGCTTGCCGGCGTAAAGGCGGAGCTCTTTGTTCCATTCGTCGACGCCGATTCCCTCAAGCGCCGTCTCATAGCTTTGCACGAGCCGTCCTTCTTGTTCATACGCTTTCGCCAAATAAAGGTAAAGCGGAGTGTAGTCCGGATCGAGCTCTTTTAAAGCGCTGAGCTTATCGATGGCCGTTTGTGTATAGCCGGCCTGCAACGCGGTGAATCCGTAGGCGAACAGCGTCCGGCTGTCCATTTTTTCATTGAGCGCCTCCTCATAATACGGAAGCGCCGCCTCGAATTCCCCGGAACGGCTGAGCGCCTCAGCGATCCGCTCGGCGATGAGGACGCCGGCCATCTCCTTATTCGTCTTCCGCACCTGTTCATAAAGCGGCACGCTTTTTGTGTATTCGCCGTGCGAAAAATACAGCTCAGCCAACGCAAACTGCACGATCGGCTCATCTGGAGCTTTCTCGTACGCTTGACGCAGCTTCCGCTCGCTCACTTCCGCCAACCCTTGCATTTCGTACAAATCGGCGGCAAGAAGGCACGCGCGGACAAACTGCGGATCATCTTCTCCGATCTCCGACAAAATGGCGAGCGCTTCCTCTTCGGCTTCAAGCTCCGTATACACTTCCGCCAAAAACAAGCGAATGTCGCCGTCATCCGGATAGCGGGCAGCCAGCTCCTCAAGCAGCTCCTTCGCCTCTTCCGGCATTCCCCATCCGTACAAGCAGTCGGCGAGTACATATTTTTCTTCATCATTTCCATATTTTTTCACTTTCGGCACGAGCGCCAACGCTTGGTCGACGTTTCCGTTTTCCACTAAGCGAATGATTTGTTCGACGCGTGTCATGGTTCGTCAGCCCTCTCTTGCGGCAGGCGGCCATCCGCCTTTGCCATTCAAATCGTTATGTACCGTTACAACGGGAACATGAATGATGATAATCGATCATGGCCGTTTCCGCAACCAAACCGCTCTCTGTCTGGAAGGTGCGCCGTTTTTCGGCCGGAAACCGGGAATGTATCCGCTTTCAAAAATGCGGAGCCATTCCTCTCACTGACAACATATGAACGAACAAAGCAAAATATGACCGCCCGCCCGCTTGGGGCGGGAGGCCTTACAGAAGCGAACGGAGATCGGCAAAAAACGCCGGATAGGAAACGGCGACCGCTTCCGAGCGCTCGAGGCGGGCCGTCCCTTTGGCGATGCAGGCGGCAACGGCGAGCATCATGCCGATGCGGTGGTCGCCATGGCTGTCGACAACAATCCCGTCGGCATAAAGCGGTGTTTTGCCGCGGATGATCATGCCGTCGTCGGTTGCTTCGATGTCAGCGCCGAATTTTTTCAACTCGGTGACGACCGTATGGATCCGATTCGTCTCTTTCACCTTCAGTTCGCTCGCGTCTTTGATGACGGTCGTTCCTTCCGCCTGCGTCGCGAGCAAGGCAATGATCGGAATTTCGTCGATCAATCTTGGAATCAGATCCCCGCCGATTTCGACCGCCCGAAGCGTCGACGTGCGGACCGTAATGTCGCCGACTGGCTCGGTTTCCTCATTGCGGACGTTGTCAATCACGACGTCTGCCCCCATTTCGTTGAGCACATCGACGATACCGGTCCGCGTTGGATTTAAGCCGACGTTTTTCAGCGTAATTTCGCTGTTTGGCACAATGGCGCCGGCGACAAGGAAAAAGGCGGCTGACGAAATATCGCCGGGAACGTAAATGTGCGTCCCACGCAAGCGTTGCGGACCGGCCACCGAGACGGTCAAGCCATCCACATTCACTTCACCACCAAACAACCGAACCATCCGCTCGGTATGGTCGCGCGAGCGGTGCGGCTCGGTGACCGACGTTACGCCGTCGGTGAACAAGCCCGCAAGCAAAACGGCTGATTTCACTTGCGCGCTCGCCACCGGCGAAGTGTAGCGAAGCGGGCGAAGCGCGCCGCCGCGGATGGAAAGCGGCGTATAATTGCCGCTGTCACGCCCGTCAATACGCGCCCCCATTTCGCGAAGCGGCTTCGTCACCCGCCCCATCGGCCGCTTGGCGATCGATTCATCGCCGACAAGGCAGGCGTGAAACGGCTGGCCGGCCAAAATGCCGAGCAACAGGCGCGCCGTCGTTCCCGAGTTGCCGACATCAAGCACCGCGGCCGGCTCGCGCAGCCCGCCGGGGCCGGCTCCTTCGACAACGACTGTCGTCCCGTCCTGGCGAATGTCGACACCGAGTTTCCGGAAACAGTCGATCGTGCTTAAACAGTCCGCCCCAGGCAAAAAATGGTCAATCACCGTCCGTCCAGAAGCAAGCGCCCCGAGCATGACGGCGCGATGGGAAATCGATTTGTCGCCGGGGACTTCGATCATTCCTCGGAGCGATGACACGTTGGTTGGCAGCTGCATGCAAAATCCCTCCACTGTTTTTCATTGCTACCCTTCATAGGTGGCATAGTTCGTATGTTTGGCGAGGCACGCTTTCGCCCGCGCCCGATCGTCTTCGCTTTGGAAGCTGAGGCGGAGCACGCCGTAAATTTCTTCGCGCGTCTCAATGATGCGGATGTTCGTGATGCTGATGTTTTCCTCGGCCAAATAGCCGGTCACTTCGGAGATGACGCCCGGATAATCCGGCACGTCGACATACAAATCGTAAAACGACGGAATCGCTCCTTTCGTCCTCGACGGCAGCCCGTCGCGGAACTGTTTCGCCTCCAAAAAGTAATGGTAAATGGCGATGCTGTTTTCTTCTTCGACAAACGAGCGCAGCCGCTCCATTTCGGCGATCCAGCGGTCAAAGAGCGCAAGCAGTTCATGCTTGTTATGGATAAAAATATCGCGCCACATTTCCGGATTGCTCGACGCGATGCGGGTGATGTCGCGGAAGCCGCCGGCCGCCAGCCGGCTGACGAGGGCGTTTTCGCACTCATATTCGCGCGCCTGATGGACGAGGCTCGCCGCAATCAAATGCGGAAAATGGCTGATTACGCCAGTGATGCGGTCATGCTCTTCCGGCGTTAAGATGACAAACTGCGCTTTCGTTCCCACAAGCCACTGTTTCAACGCCTCGACTTGCTGCGGCGGCACATCGTCCGTCGGCGTCAAAATGTAAAAAGCATTTTCAAACAGATGAGCCCTTGCCGCCGCCACACCGCTTTTATGCGACCCGGCCATCGGATGGCCGCCGATGAACGCTACGCCACGATCCAACAGGCGGCGGGCGCCTTGGACGATGCGCTGCTTCGTGCTGCCGACATCGGTGACGATGACGCCGCGCTTCAGCCGCTCGAGCGGCATCGACAAAAGCAGCGCCTCCGTCTGCATGACCGGAACGGCCAGAACGATCAAATCCGCCTGCCCGTATCCGTCTTCGGGCGAACGGGCTGCTGCGTCGATCACCTTGAGCGAGCGCGCCAAGCCGAGCTGCCGCTCATTGACGTCGTAGCCGATGATCACCGCCTCCGGATGTGCTTTTTTAATCGCCAATGCAATCGATCCGCCGATCAAGCCGAGGCCGACAATGAACACCTTTCCTTCCAATCGTCCCACCTACTTTATGTAAACGTGCGCCCGCTGCTTTCGAAAAGCAACGGGCCGGTCTTTTCTATCCATCCTGCCGCCGAACGGTCAGGCGAGCTGTTTTTCCCGAAGCAGCTGCGAAACGAGTTCCAACACCCGGTCGTTTTGCTCTTTCGTGCCAACAGTCACGCGCACGCCGGTCGGCAGCCCAAGCGCTTTGCCCGAGCGGACAATGACGCCTCGCTCCAGCAAATAGCGGAACACTTCGTCGCCATCCATCCCGAAATCAATGAACAAAAAGTTCGTTTGCGACGGGTAATACTTCAGGCCGTTCTCCTCGCAAAAGCGATAATACCGCTCAAGCTCGGCGCGATTTCGTTCGACGCAGGCGCGGATGAACGCTTGATCGTCAAGCGCGGCCGCCGCGGCCGCTTGGGCGATGGTCGACGTGTTAAACGGCTCGCGCGCCGGCTCGACGGCGCGGATGAGCGCCTCACTCGCCACGCCGTAGCCGACGCGGAGCGCGGCGAGCCCGTATGCTTTCGAGAACGTGCGCATGACGACAAGCCGCTCATACTCGTTTAAAAGCGGCACCGTTTGCGGGTAGTCAGGCGCCGTCGCATATTCGTAGTACGCTTCGTCCACGACGACGAGCACGTGCGGCGGCACGCGGTCCAAAAAGGCGCGCAGCTCAGTGTCATTCACATACGTGCCCGTCGGGTTGTTCGGGTTGCAAACCCAGACGATGCGCGTGTTTTCATCGATGGCCGCAAGCATCGCCTCCAAATCATGCCGCCCATCAACAAGCGGCACTTCGCGCACCTCGGCCTGCTCGATGATGGCGTTATGGCGGTATTGCGGGAACGTCGGCGCCGCCATCACCGTATTCACGCCCGGCTCTAAAAAGGCGCGGCAAAGAATTTGCACCACCTCATCCGAACCGTTGCCAAACAAAAGCTGTGTTTCCTTGACGCCAAGATGCTTCGCCACCTTTTCGCGCAACGTGCGGGCGTAGCCGTCCGGATAGACGGCGAGGCGGTCAAGCTCAGCGGCGATGGCCGCTTTTGCCGCTGGAGACGAACCGTACGGATTCTCGTTAGAAGCAAGTTTGATAATCTCAGACAAGCCGTATTCCCGCTTGACTTCTTCGATCGATTTTCCCGGCTGGTACGGAGAAAGTCCCCGGAGCGATTCCTTTACTTGCATGATTGTCGCCAACTCCTTCGATTCGGAACTTTTAGCGCGAAGAACACGGCTCCCGAAGCGGCGCGGCAAGCGAACGGGCGTAGGCAGCAAACTCGGCGACGGCCGCTTCCCTTTCGTCCGGCGCCTGCAACCTCGGAGCCAGCTGCTCGACTTTTTGCACGAGCGCGCTGCCGACGACAACGCCGTCGCACACCTCTTTTAACATCGCGACTTGCTCCGGCGCCGAAATGCCGAAGCCGACGGCGACCGGGACGCGGCTATGCCGCTTCACTTCACGGAGGAAATCGCCGAGCGTCTCCGGCAGCGTCTCGCGCACACCTGTAACGCCAAGCGAGGAGACGCAATACAAAAACCCTTGCGCCGCCGAAGCGATCCGCTCGATCCGCTGCTTCGACGTCGGCGCAACAAGCGAAATGAGCGGGAGACCAAACCGTTCGCCAAGTTCGCGGAGCGAACCGCTTTCCTCAAACGGCAAATCGGGAATGAGCACGCCGTCGGCGCCATTTTCCTGCGCTAAAGCAAAAAAGGATTCTTCTCCTAATTGTAACACAGGATTGTAATACGTAAAGAGAATAATCGGAATGTTTACCCCTTTTTTTCGCATCTCGCCAATAAGCTGAATGGCTTTCGGAAGCGTCATGCCCCCGTCAAGCGCCCTTGCGGCGGCGCGTTGAATCGTCGGTCCGTCAGCGAGCGGGTCGGAGTACGGCACGCCAAGCTCCAATATGTCAGCGCCGGCCTCCTCAAGCGCCAAGGCGAGATCGATCGTCACATCGGGATCCGGATCACCGGCAACGATAAACGGGATAAATAGCGGCGGATTAACGGACAGTGGCAATGTCTTCACCTTCCCTCGCGCCAAGATGGCGCATCATCGTTTGCACATCTTTATCTCCGCGGCCGGACAGGCAAATGAGCACCGTTTCATCCGGCGGCATCTCGCGGGCGAGCTCGACGGCTTTCGCCACCGCATGGGCCGACTCGATGGCCGGAATGATGCCTTCCGTTTGCGCCAACAATTGAAACGCAGCGACGGCCTCGTCATCGGTCGCGCTTTCATAGCAGACGCGGCCAATGCTCGCCAAATACGCATGTTCCGGGCCGACGCCGGGGTAATCAAGGCCGGCTGAGATCGAATACGGTTCGAGAATTTGTCCGTACTCGTCTTGCAACAGGTAGGTCATCGCCCCGTGGATGACCCCTTTCGTCCCTTTTGTGATTGTCGCCGCATGGTGTGGAGTGTCGATCCCTTTGCCGGCCGCCTCGACGCCGACGAGGCGGACGTCATCTTGCAAAAACGGGTAAAACATGCCGATGGCGTTGCTGCCGCCGCCGACGCAGGCGACGATGACATCCGGCAGCTTCCCTTCACGGGCGAGAAACTGTTCTTTCGCTTCATCGCCAATCACGCGCTGAAACTCACGCACCATTTTCGGGTACGGATGCGGACCGACGACCGAGCCAATCATGTAAAAATGGTCGTCGCAGTGGGCGACCCAATAGCGAATCGCTTCGTTCGTCGCATCCTTCAACGTTCGGTTGCCGCTTGACACCGGCACGACTTCGGCGCCCAACAGCTTCATGCGAAACACGTTCAGCTCCTGCCGCTTAATGTCTTCTTCGCCCATAAAGACGATGCAATCCATGCCGAAATGGGCGGCCACCGTCGCCGCGGCGACGCCGTGCTGGCCGGCGCCGGTTTCAGCGATCAGCTTTTTCTTGCCCATCCGTTTCGCCAAAAGCGCCTGGCCGATCGCGTTGTTAATTTTATGGGCGCCCGTATGGTTTAAATCTTCGCGCTTTAAATAAATTTTCGCGCCGCCAAGCCGTTGTGTCAAATTCGGCGCGAACGTGAGCGGGGTCGGGCGACCGGAGTAATGCTGCAAAATGCGGATGTATTCTTGTTTGAACGATTCATCGGCAAGCGCTTTGTCAAGCTCCGCTTCAATTTCCTCAAGCGGAAGCATGAGCGTCTCAGGGACAAACTTGCCGCCGAAATCGCCAAACCGGCCGTATTCATTCGGAACGCGTTCCATCATCTAACCCCACCTTCTCCTTCATAAAAGTTGAAAGACGAAGAGCCGCATTTCTTCAAAGCGCCTGCGTTTGTTAACCGTCCGAGCGTCAGCGCCGTCTTTTGGCCCTTCGCTTTGTTATTTAGAATAATGTTTCATTTTTTCTTCGATTTGCTTCATCTTCGTTGGATCTTTGCGTCCGTCCGTTTCAATGCCGCTGCTGATATCGATGCCATCCGGGCGGTAGACAAGCAGCCGCTCGATATTGTCCGGAGTGATGCCGCCGGCGATGAAGCACGGCACGCCTTGGCGGGCCGCCTCTTCCAAATAACGCGGCACCGCCTCCCAATCAAAGGCGACGCCCGTCCCGCCCCAAGCGCCGGCGACGCGGCTGTCAACGACGTAGCCATCAGCGATGCCAGCGTACTGCCTCATCGCCGCAAGCGCCCCGTCGCCATGGTGGATCGCCTTCCAGACGGAAAGCGGCACCGCCTCTTTCACCGCCGCCAGCTCCGCCGGCGTTTCACGGCCGTGGCATTGGATGACATGAAGCGGCAGCTCGGCGGCGACAGCGGCGATCCGCCTAACGGGGGCGTTGACAAAGACGCCGACAAGCTGTTTTGCGCCAAGCTCATGGGGCGCGAGCCATTGCTGCACTTCACTCGGTGAGACGTTCCGCTTGCTTTCGGCGAAAATAAAGCCGAGGTAGTCAGCCCCGCTCGCGATAGCGGCCTGCACGTCTTCAGCCGAACGGTTGCCGCAATATTTAAGCCGAATCATCCCCATCTTCCTCCCCAAACAGCCGGTAGACTGCCCGCTCCACATCGTCTTGGCGCATGAGCGACTCGCCGACGAGCATTGCCTGCGCTCCGTACGATTCGACCGTCTTCACATCATTGTAGGAACCGATCCCGCTTTCGCTGACGATGACGCACGATGGCGGGATGAGCGGAGCGAGCGTTTTGGTCGCCTCAAGCGTTGTCACAAAGGTATGCAAGTCGCGGTTGTTGATGCCGACGATCTCCGGCGTAAACCGATCTAAAATCCGCTCGAGCGTCTCTTTCGCGTGCACCTCGACCAGACATTCGAGCCCCAAGCTGTACGCTTCATGATAGAGCTCCTCGAGCGTTTCCGGCGGGAGCGCCTCGCCGATCAATAAAATCGCATCCGCCCCGAGTCGGACGCTTTCCTCGACTTGCCGCCGATCGATGATGAAATCTTTGCGCAGCACGGGAACGTTAACCGCTTCTTTTATCGCTCGCAAATAGCGGCGATGCCCTTGGAAATACCGTTCATCCGTCAGCACGCTGATCGCGTCGGCGCCGGCGCGTTCATACGCTTTAGAGATGGCCACTGGGTCAAAATCCGGGCGAATGATGCCTTTTGACGGCGACGCTTTTTTCACCTCAGCGATCAAGCCAAGCATCCGCCGCGGCCGGCGGAGCGCCGCCGCAAATGGACGGCGCTTTCGCTCTGGCAATGGCTCCGGCAGCATCAACGTTTCCACTTCTTCCCGTTTGGCCGCTAAAATTTGCTCAAGCATCATGAACCACTTCCTTCGTCCGCAGGCGTTGCAGTTGTTCGTATGCGGTTTTGGACAAAATGGCCTCTTTCGCCATCGCCACTCCTGCGGCAATCGTTTCGGCTTTGCCGGCGGCATACAGGGCGGCGCCGGCGTTCAGCGCAACGATATTGATGGCGCTCTCCGGCGCTGTTCCCGCCATCACCGCCTCAAGAAGCGCGGCGCTCTCTTCCGGATCGCGCACTTGCACATCGGCAAGCTCGCCGCGCGGCAAGCCGGCGTCTTCTGGAGCGATGACAAAGCGGCGGATCGCGCCGTCTTTCAACTCCACGATATCCGTTTCTGCAGCGATGCTGCATTCATCAAGTCCGTCGCGCCCGGTGACAAACAACACATGTTCCGAACCGAGGCGGCGCATCGCCTCCGCCAATTTCTCAGCGTAGCGGGTCGAATAGACACCGACGACTTGCCGCTTGCAGCGCGCCGGATTGGCGAGCGGGCCGATCAAGTTGAAAACGGTGCGGAAACCGATTTCCTTCCGCGGCCCGGCGGCGTGTTTCATCGCCGCGTGATAGAGCGGGGCGAACAAAAACGCCAGCCCTTTCGTTTCCAACGCCTGTTTGGCGGCCGACGGCGACGTTTGAATGTCGATGCCGAGCCGCTCGAGCACATCGGCGCTGCCGCTTTTTGACGAAACGGCGCGGTTGCCGTGCTTGGCGACTTTGACGCCGAGCGATGAAATGACGATCGCCGCGGCGGTGGAAACGTTGAATGTCGCCGCCCCATCGCCGCCCGTGCCGCACGTATCGATGACATCATCACTGGCCTCAATGGCGGTCATCCGGTCGCGCATCGCCCGCACAAATCCGACGAGCTCATCGACCGTCTCTCCGCGCAGGCGGAGCATGGACAACAGACTTGCGATTTGACTGTCCGTCGCCTCGCCGGACATGATGACATTCATCGCCGCATACGCTTCGTCTTCCGTCAACGCTTTCCCTTCCGCACATTTCGAAAGCAGCTGCTTCAACATACGACCCTCTCCCCTTTAGCAAATAGTCGTTCCGCTTGTTCAATCGCATTCATCAAGGCGCTCGCCTTATTGCGCGTCTCTTTCCACTCCAGTTCCGGAACGGAGTCGGCGACAATGCCGGCGCCGGCTTGCACATAGGCATAGCCGTCTTTCACGACCGCTGTCCGGATGGCGATGCACGAATCGATGTTGCCGTCAAACCCGATATAGGCAATCGCTCCGGCATACAGCCCCCTCGCTGTCGGCTCGAGTTCCTGCAAAATTTGCATCGCCCGCACTTTCGGCGCCCCGCTCACCGTTCCAGCCGGAAAGGCGGCAAGGAGTGCATCGATCGGGTGGACGTTGTCGTCCAGCTCACCGACGACTTTGGAAATTAAGTGCATCACGTGTGAAAACTTGCCGATCTGAAGCAACACCGGCACCTCGACCGTTCCGTACTTGGCGACCCGGCCGATGTCGTTGCGCGCCAAATCGACAAGCATATAATGCTCAGCCCGTTCTTTCGGGTCGTGGTACAGCTCATCAGCCAGCCTTTCGTCTTCCTCCGGCGATCGGCCGCGCCGCCGTGTGCCGGCAATCGGATCGATTTCAACGCGCCGACGGTGCACTTGAATCAGTTTTTCCGGCGAACTGCCGACAATTTCCACACCGTCAAGCTGGAAATAAAACATGTACGGCGACGGGTTGATGTATCGGAGCAGCCGATAAATGGCAAAGCCTCCGGCTTGAACCGGCACGCAGAAGCGCTGTGACAGAACGGCTTGAAACACATCGCCGGCCGCGATGTACCGTTTCACGGCCTCAACATCGCGCAAAAACTGTTTTTTGTCATAGTTGGACACCGCTTTGGCAAACGAGGCGGCCCGCCCCGATTCGCCTTCCGCCGGCAAGAGCGGCTGCTCGGCTTGAGGGCGGGCAGCTTTCGCCGCGAGATCGGCCATGCGCCGTTCGGCCGCACGGTACGCTTCGATTTTCTCTTCCTCCGTTTCGTTGCCGCTCAACCGAATATAGTGAATGACGAGCAGTTCACGCTTTTGGTGGTCAAAAGCAAACAGCGATTCACAAAACACGAAATAGCCCGCCTTCATAGGCACATCGCGGTTTTTGTGGCGCGGCACTTTTTCGATGGCGGAAATGAAATCGTAGCCTAAAAACCCAACTGCACCGCCTGTAAACGGCACCGTCTCGGCGAGCGGCTTGACGGCAAGCGTCCGCTCGACCCATTGAAACGCTTCTTTCAGCGTCGGTGCGGTGATTTGTTCGTTCCCGTTTTCGTCTTTCACCGAAAACGTTTCGCCCGTTTCGCTCTCCAGCGTCAAAAACGGCGCCACACCGATGAACGAATAGCGCGCCCACGGCGATTCGTCATCCTTGCTTTCAAGCAAAAACACGGCTTCCTCGCGCAAATTGGCAAACACGCCGAGCGGCTCAATGACATCGGCTAAAAATTTGCGCACAATCGGGATGGTGCGAAATTCGTTCGCTTCCGCCAAAAAAGCGGCCAGCCCATCAGCAGACATCACTTCTCCTCCCTTCATGATCGACGGGCGGAGAATGAGGGTTTATGAGGCGAAATAAAAAGAGGGAAATAAAACGCCCAAAGACGACCGTCTTTGGGCAGATGCCGGCGAATGAAAAAAATGCTCACCTCAGCTAAACTCGCTCATTCTCATCTACCCTACACTCGCTCTCTGCTCTCGCTCAGCTTCTAACGCCCCCGTTGTCTCAGGGGGGCAAAGAAGTTATTTTAACTATATTACATTTCTGTTTTTTTTGTCAACGACAAATCCGGGCGCAGCACGACCGCCCCTTTTAAATACACGTGGCAGATCTCTTCTTGCTGTTTCTCAGTCGCCACCGTCATCATGACGCGAATGCAGCGCGGCAATGAACCGGGCACCGGAATTTCCCTCGTGCACATGACCGGCACATACGTCCAGCCGTCCAAACGGCGCAGCGCCTGCGCCGGAAACGCGGCGGTGATGTCGTCGGTGACGGAAATGAGCACAAACGACACATCGGCGGCGGCGACATCGTTTGCGCGGATCATTTCACGAAGCAACGTTTCAGTTGCCGCCACGATTTCCTCGGCGTCATTTCGATCCACCGTAATCGCTCCGCGAATGCCGCGAATCATCCTTTTCCCCCCTGTCTGGCAAACTCGTCCAGCCACGCGAGCAGGTTGTCGTCTTCGAGTTCCACCACTTCCACGTCGCCGATCTCACAGAGAAGCACCATCCGCACTGTTCCGGCGTACGCTTTTTTGTCGCCTTTCATCTTCTCAAGCAGGCGGCGCGTCTGAACCGTTGTCGGCAGCGACACCGGGAAGCCGTATCCGGCGAACCAGTCGGCCAATCGATGCTCGGCGAACGATCGGCCGTAAAACCGTTCGCTGACAAAGACGGCAAACAGCATGCCAACCGCAACCGCCTCCCCGTGAGTGAGCGCGCCGTAGCCTAATTCGCTTTCCAGCGCATGACCGAGCGTATGGCCAAAATTCAAATGGGCGCGCACCCCGGTTTCTTTTTCATCCTCACGCACAACGGACGCCTTAATGTCAATGCCCTTTTCAATGCAATAGGCGAGTTTCTCGCCGCGCAAGTCGGCGAGCGTCTTGATTTCCGCGCGCAGCCAGTCGTAAAAGCGGCGATCGCGGATCAGCGCATGTTTGATCACCTCGGCAAACCCGGACCGAAGCTCGCGCTCGGGCAGCGTGCGCAAAAAGGCGGTGTCATACACGACTGCTTCCGGCTGGTGGAAGGCGCCGATCATATTTTTGCCGAGCGGATGGTTGATGGCGACTTTGCCGCCGACGGCGCTGTCATGGGCCAAGAGTGTCGTCGGCATTTGAATGTAACGGATGCCGCGCATATAGGTGGCGGCGACAAACCCAGCCAAATCGCCGACAACGCCGCCGCCAAGCGCAATGATGACCGAGCGGCGGTCGAGGCCGCACTGCAATGCCGCTGTCTGGCAGGCGTAATAATTATCAAATGACTTGGCCGCCTCCCCGCTTGGAATGACGTAGGCGTACACGTCATACTCAGCGGCGGCAAGCAACGCCCGCACCTCATCCAAATAAAGAGGCGCCACAGTATCGTCGGTAACGATGAAAAGTTTTGTCCCTGGCGGACAGGAGAGCGACCGAAGCAAGCTTGGCAACATGCGGGCCGCCCCATCGCCCAAAAGAAGCGGATAGCGCTTCGTCGCCGTTTCAATCGTCCGTTCGATCATCGTCAAAACTCCTTTGCATAGCGGCGGGCGCGTTCCACATTTTCCTTAATCAAGTCCATCCGATCCTGCCCAAACTGCTCAACGATCGCCGCCGCCACTTCCCAGGCGACAACGGCCTCAGCGACGACGCTCGCCGCCGGCACGGCGCAGCTGTCCGATCGCTCAATGCTTGCCGCAAACGGCTCTTTCGTCTCGATATCCACGCTTTGAAGCGGCTTGTACAGCGTCGGGATCGGCTTCATCACTCCGCGCACGACGATCGGCATCCCGGTCGTCACCCCGCCTTCAAAGCCGCCCGCCCGGTTCGTCCGGCGCGAAAAGCCTTGTTCTGGGCTCCAAATGATTTCATCGTGCACTTCGCTTCCCGGGCGGCGCGCCGCCTCAAAGCCGATCCCGAATTCAACGCCTTTAAACGCGTTGATGCTGACGATCGCGGCCGCGATTTTCGCATCAAGCTTTCGGTCGTAATGGACGTAGCTGCCGACTCCGGCCGGAACGCCTTCAACGATCACTTCAACGATGCCGCCGATCGAATCACCGTTTTTCTTCGCCCAATCGATCGCTTCCATCATTTTTTGCCCCGCCTCCGGGTCAAAGCAGCGCACCGGCGATTCTTCCGTCACTGCCTGCAATTCTTCAAGCGAACGATAATCGAGCTTCTTTGCGCGCACTCCGCCGATTTCGATGACATGCCCGGCGACGCGGATGCCGACCTCCTCCAAAATGCGTTTCGCCACCGCTCCAGCCGCCACGCGCACCGTCGTTTCACGCGCCGACGAGCGCTCCAGCACGTTGCGCATATCGCGATGTCCGTATTTCAGGGCGCCGTTTAAATCGGCATGCCCTGGGCGCGGACGCGTCACTTTCCGCTTCACTTCCGCTTCGTCATCAATCGGCTCAACCGCCATAATCGTTTGCCAATGTTTAAAATCGCGATTCTCGACAACGAGCGCAATCGGCGAGCCGAGCGTTTTCCCGTGCCGAACGCCGCCTGTGATTTTCACTTCATCTTTTTCAATCTGCATGCGGCGGCCGCGTCCGTATCCTTTTTGCCGGCGCGCCAGCTCTTTATTGATGTGCTCGGCGCATAGCGCGAGCCCGGCCGGCACTCCTTCCAAAATGGCCGTCAATTGCGGCCCATGCGATTCCCCTGCCGTCAAATACCGCATGTTTGTCTCTCCCTTCAGGTCTTTAACGCGTTTAAGTAAAAATATATCATAAATTCGAAAAATGAAAATAGTTTCAGGAAAAAAAGAAGCCGGCGCGAGCTATTTTTTTCGGTAAAAAAACGTCTCTTCGACTTCAAAACCGTACAGGCCGGGATTGAAAATCTGCTCGGTGCTGCCGACAAACAGCACGCCTCCCGTCCGGAGCGCGTCGTGAAATTTGCGATACAGCATCCGCTTCGCCTCTTCCGTAAAATAAATGAGCACGTTGCGGCAAACGATCAAATCCATGTTGCGCGGAAACGGATCCGCGAGCAAGTTGTGCTTTTGAAACTTGACCGTTTGTTTAATCTTTTCGTCTATTTTATAATACTCGCCTTCTTTCGTAAAAAACTTTTTTCTCATTTCCTCGGGCAGCTCTACAAGCGACCGTTCGCTGTACAAACCGAGGCGCGCGCGGGCGAGCGCATTATCGTCAATGTCGGTCGCCAACACCGACACGCGGTGAAGCGGCAATCGTTTTGCGAGCACCATCGCGAGCGTATACGGCTCCTCGCCGGTTGAGCAGGCAGCGCTCCACACGTTCGGGCGCGGGTTTTCCGCCAATAGCCGCGGTAAAATGGTGTGCTCAAGCACCTCCCAACGCTTGGCGTTCCGGTAAAACTCCGAGACGTTGATCGTCATCCGATCCAAGCATTCATGCCATAGCGCCGGCTCTTTCTCCATCGCTGCAAACAGCTCGGCAAAGCTTTTTAGCCCTTTTTTCATGTACAACGACGCCAAACGCCGCCTCATCTGGGCTTCCTTATATAGCGATAAGTCAATGCCTGTTTTTCGCTTCACTTTGGCAATGAACTGCGCATAATCGTCCATCGTCGCCTTTTCCTCTCCCCTGTCAATGTACAAAAACGGCAAAAACCGGCCGAATGGCGGCCGGTCTTCGCATCAGTACAGCCATGCATTGATCTGTTTCGAATAGCTGACGAGCTCTTCTTCTTTAAAGAACAAGCTGATTTCGCGTTCGGCGCTTTGCGGCGAGTCGGAGCCGTGGATGACGTTTTTGCCGACCGTCAAGCCGAAATCGCCGCGGATCGTGCCAGGGGCAGCCTCCTGCGGATTCGTTTTCCCCATCATTTGCCGGGCGGCGGCGATCACGTTCTCGCCCTCCCACACCATTGCAAACACTGGCCCCGAGGTGATAAAGTCGACAAGCTCGCCGAAAAACGGGCGCTCCTTATGTTCAGCGTAATGTTGCTCGGCGAGTTCGCGCGACACTTGCATCAGCTTCGCGCCGACAAGCTGGAAGCCTTTTTTTTCAAAACGGGCGACAATCTCGCCGATCAAATTGCGCTGAACCCCGTCCGGTTTTACCATGATGAATGTCCGTTCTGCCATTCGCTCTCCACCTCTACTGTCGTATGTACTGGGAAACGGATTCCCACCCATCATAGTATCATTGTTTTCCGCCGTTGGCAACAGCGTCCTTGAAAGCGCTAATAATCCCTTTTCCCAATGTAGAGGGCGAGATCATGAAGCAGCGTGCGCGCTTCGTTGGCCGGCAGCTCGTTGAGCAGGCGGAGCGCCTTTTCCAAATAGCGATCGCTTAGCGCATACGATCGTTCGATGGCGTCCGTCTGTTTAATGGCCGCTAGCACCGCCGCCATCTCCTCGACATCCGTGTCCGCGTTGACGGCCGTAATTTTTGCCCGCACCTGTTCATCACAAAGGGCATACAGCACCGGGAGGGTGACGTTTCCTTGCTGCAAGTCGCTTCCGGCCGGCTTGCCGAGCTGCTCTTCCGTGCCGGTGAAATCGAGAATGTCATCGGTAATTTGAAACGACATGCCGACGTAATGGCCGAACCAATACAGCCGGTTGGCCACCGCCTCCGGCGCGCCGGCGGCAAGGGCGCCAAGCTGGCAGCTGGCGGCGATCAATAGCGCCGTTTTTCGGCGGATGCGCCGCAAGTACGTGCGAAGCGGCTGATCAAATCGATATTTATCCTTGATTTGCTCGATTTCCCCGCGGCACACTTCAACGATCGTTTTCGCCAACACTTGATGAGCGCGGGGACTGTCAAGCTCCGCCATCCGCTCAAGCGAACGGGCGAAGAGATAATCGCCTGTATACATGGCAAAGCGGTTGCTCCATCTCGCCTTGATCGTCGGCCGGCCGCGCCGCACGTCGGCGTCATCGATGACATCGTCGTGAACGAGCGATGCCATATGGATGAGTTCGAGCGCTACGGCTACATGTTTAATCCGTTCGAAATCATAATGGCCAAAGCGGGCGGACAGCAAGACAAAAACGGGACGGATGCGCTTTCCGCCCGCTTGCAATAAATGGAGCGCCGCTTCCCCGAGCGGCCCGTATTCGGATCGGACCGTCCGTTCCAGCTCCTCTTCGACCGCCGCCAAATCATCGCTTAAAAACGAATACATCGCCTTTAACTTCATGGTGTTCACCTTGACTCATCGTTTATAGCCTAAATGCATGGCCGCTACGCCGAACGTGTACGGTTTGACCTCGACATCGACGAAACCGGCTTCGCGGAACATCTCGGCCAGCTCGTCCCGCCCTGGAAATTCGCGCGCCGATTCCTGCAGCCACGAGTATTCCTCATAGCTTTTCGCCAACAGCTTGCCAAACAGCGGCATAATAAACCGAAAATAAAAATAGTAAAGCTGGCGGAAACCAAACAACGTCGGCTGCGACGTTTCCAGACAGACGGTCATGCCGCCCGGCTTGGTGACGCGGTGCATTTCCTTAAGCACCGTCATATAATCAGGAACGTTGCGCAAGCCGAAGCCGATCGTCACATAATCGAACGAATTGTCGGGAAACGGCAGCTGCATGGCGTTGCCGTGAATGAGCTTGACATTGCCGAGGCCGCGCGCCTTCACCTTTTGTTCGCCGACTTTCAGCATGTTTTCGCTGAAGTCAAGGCCGTACACTTCCCCCTCCGGCCCGACCGCCTCAGCCAGCGCGATCGCCCAGTCGGCCGTTCCGCAACAAACATCGAGCGCCCTTTTCCCTTTTTGCACATTCATCCTCCGCATGACGTCTTCGCGCCATTTCAAATGGCGGCGGAAGCTGATGACAGAATTCATCCGGTCATAATGCGCGGAAATTTTTTCAAATACGCGATGGACTCGCTCTTCTTTCGATTGATGCATCGTTCTACCCTTCTTCCACCGACTTTTTGACGATGGCTTGAAATCCGCCGGCAAGTTCCGCCATACGAAACCGCAGCAGGTCATTCATCGGCAAATTCGCCGCCAGCAACGCTTCCTTGCAATGGTCGATATAACGCTCGCAAAGGCGAAGCAAATGCCGCTTTTGTTCTTTCGTCAGCCCTTTGGCCCACGGAAAGGCGATATGCGCCATTTGCTCAAACAGCATCGATGACCCGGTGCGGACGAACGCTCCCTGCTCGAGCAGCAAGCGCCGCAAAAGCAAGTAATGGCCGGCAAATCCCCCCCATTGCGGCGCCCCGATGCGCTCGGCAAGCTTCGCAAGCAACGCCGACTCGATCGTGCCAACCGCGGCGAACAGCGTCTCGATCCGCTCCACCTTTTTTTCATACAGCCGCACTTTTTGCTCATTAATCTCGCGGACCGCTTCGGCGAACAAACGGATGAGCGCGACATCGCCCGAGCGCGCCAGCAAGTCGTAATAAAGCCCGCTGTACAAGTCGCCGGCCAAAACGACAAGCTGCCGCGTCCGCAAATCGCCGCCGCGGTCTGTCACCTTATCATGGGTGTCAAGGGCGATTTGCATGAGCATCATGGCGATGATGCACCGGTCCGGCTCATTCGGCGCCGCCGGAGCGTCAGTCATCATCGACAGCGAAAGCAGCAGCCGGTCTTCATCAACAGCCGGCGCCGGCACATGCGCGCGCAAATATGGATGGTCAAGCAGCCGTTCGATTTGTTCCTTCAATGACGCCAATTTCACCATGATGTCATTCACTCTTCTCACCCTTGTCCCCCAAAAATATCCGCACCGCCATGACGGACTCATTATAACATAATTTTGTCGAAAACGCTCTAGTTTGCTAGAAATTTACCGGTTTACTTTTTCCCTTCCGATTCAACCACACCGTGGCGCGTTTGAATATACGCTTTTCCTCTCACTTTGATCGCCGACGTATGTTCCGTGAACTGAGCGATCAACACTTCGCCTTTGTCAAGCTTTTCCGAATGGTGAAATCTTGTGTCCGCGCCGCGCGTCAGCCCGATGACGTTCACCCCGTCTTCGAGCGCTTTAATGACGACAAAATCGCTGTTTGTGTACATCCTCTTCCCTCCTTACGCTTTGATTAACGAAAGCACTTCAGCGCGGGCGTTGGCATCTGTTTCAAACACGCCGCGCACCGCCATTGTCACTGTTTTGGCTCCCGGTTTTTTCACCCCGCGCATCGTCATGCACATATGCTCCGCCTCAACGACGACCATCACCCCGTGCGGCTCAAGCGCCTCGACGATCGAATCAGCGATCGTTGCCGTGATGCGCTCTTGCAGCTGCGGGCGGCGCGCCACCGCCTCAACGGCTCGAGCGAGCTTACTCAGCCCGGTCACTTTCCCTTCCCGCGGAATATAGGCGACGTGGGCAGCGCCGAAAAACGGCACTAAATGGTGTTCGCACATCGAATAAAACGGAATATCTTTGACGAGCACAAGCTCCTCATGTTCCTCGCTGAATACGGTTTGAAAGTGCTGCTTCGGGTCTTCCTGCAACCCAGCGAACACCTCGGCGTACATTTTCGCCACCCTCTTCGGCGTATCGACGAGCCCTTCGCGGTTTGGATCTTCCCCGATCGCCTCAAGAATGAGGCGGACCGCATATTCAATTTGCGCAAAATTGATCTCTGGCATACAAACAACATCCTCCTGCGTCATAAAAGCTGCATGTAATCCGATTCTAGCATAGGGAGCCAAAAAAAACAAAAAAGAAGGGCGGTGAATCACCTGCCCTTCCCTCCTGCGCTCCTGCTATGTAGGCTTACTTGACGGCATCTTTCAACGCTTTGCCCGGTTTGAATGCAGGAACTTTGCTTGCCGGAATTTCCATTTCTTCGCCCGTTTGCGGGTTGCGTCCTTTCCGGGCGGCGCGCTCGCGCACTTCAAAGTTCCCAAAACCGATTAATTGCACTTTATCGCCTTTTCGCAGCGCTTCTGTAATCGAATCAAACACCGCATCAACGGCTTTTGTTGCATCTTTTTTGGAAAGACCGCTTGTTTCAGCGACCGCGTTGATCAATTCCGTTTTGTTCATGCCATTCACCTCCTCCCAAAGGGCTGATCTTGTTTACTACCATTTGTGCACACTTTTCTGCTTTTCTATACATAGACATCCAATTCCAGCGGCAAGAAGGCCTGCGCGCCGCGCCGGCGCAGCCAATCATTCTATGTTTGCCTCGCGACAGCCCGCAGGAGATGCGCCTATGCCGCCGGCTGAAGCCCCTTCCCAACGGTTTGGGCTCCTCCTGTTTTCGCCGGGCGCAAACGAAGCAAAGGACGAGGAAACCGCCTTCTTCCCACCAACAGGCGGTGACATGCCTAATCTTAACCAATTGACCGCGGAAATTCAACATCTTTTTTCGCAAAAACGGCCAATTTTAGGCATATTTCACCAAAACAACGATTTCAGATAAAAGATTACCATAACGCCATGCCCATAATCAAGTGCCAATCCTGATTTCTCAAGGGTTTTGGCGATTTTTTCCCTTTGCCACTTAGCAACTGAAAAGAACGGCATCAAAAAAAGCCCCCTTGTCGGGAGCTGTGCACGCGGCCTCCGCTTTTCTTTCTGTCTAGCTGCGGCGCCTAGCTCTCTTCTGCCAAATAACCTTCCCCCTCGGGGTGCAAGCACCCCCTGCGGGTGAAGAACATTTGGCTTCGAGAGCTAATCTCGGCGCCTCCGCTTTTCTTATTGTCTAGCTGCGGCCGCTAGCTCCCTTCCGCAAAATAACCTCCGCCCTCGAAGTGCAAGCACTTCTGCGGTCGGAGAACATTTTGCCTCGGGAGCTGTGCACGCGGCCTCCGCTTTTCTTATTGTCTAGCTCCGGCTCGCCGCCGCTCGGGGTCAAATAACCTTCGCCTTCGGGATTGTAAATCCCTCCAGGCGAAGAACATTTGCCCGTCGCGGCGAACCGCTCGCCTCCGCTTTTCTATAAAATAATCGCGATAAGGCCGCCGGAACCTTCGTTGATGATGCGCTCAAGCGTTTCTTTCAGCTTGTAGCGGGCGTTTTCCGGCATGAGCGCAAGTTTCGCTTGGATGCCTTCACGGACGATCGAGCTGAGCGAGCGGCCGAAAATATCAGAGTTCCAAATCGACAGCGGATCGTCTTCGAAGTCTTGCATTAAATAGCGGACGAGCTCTTCGCTTTGCTTTTCCGTGCCGATGATCGGGGCAAACTCCGATTCGACGTCGACTTTGATCATATGAATCGACGGCGCGACGGCTTTCAAACGGACGCCAAAGCGCGACCCTTGGCGGATGATTTCCGGTTCGTCAAGGCTCATGTCGGACAAAGCGGGCGCAGCGATTCCGTAGCCGGTTTGTTTGACCATTTTCAAGGCGTCGGCGATTTGGTCATATTCCGCTTTCGCATAGGCGAAGTCTTGCATGAGCTGAAGCAGATGGTCTTTGCCGCGAATCTCGACGCCGACGATTTCTTTTAAAATTTGATCGTACAGCTCATCCGGTGCATACAAGTCAATTTCGGCGATCCCTTGCCCCATTTCGATGCCGGCAAGCGCCGCTTTTTCGATGAAATCGTACTCGGCAAACTGCTGCACAACCCGGTCGACGTCGCGCAGCCGTTTGATGTCTTTGACTGTGTCGCGCACCGCTTCTTGGTAGCTTTCGCGCAGCCAATGATCTTCGCGAAGCACCATCACCCAGCTCGGCAAGTTGACGTTCACTTCAAGCACCGGGAATTCATATAATGCTTCGCGAAGCACGTTATACACGTCGGCTTCGCGCATGCTTTCCACGCTCATGGCGAGCACCGGAATGTCGTACTTTTCGGCGAGCTCGCGGCGAAGCGCCTCGGTTTCCGGATGGTGCGGCCGAACGGTGTTGACGATCATAATGAACGGCTTGCCGACTTCTTTGAGCTCGCTAATGACCCGTTCTTCCGCTTCGACATAGTCTTGGCGCGGAATTTCCCCGATCGTGCCGTCCGTCGTAATGACGACTCCAATCGTCGAATGTTCTTGGATGACTTTTCTTGTCCCGATTTCCGCTGCCTCTTGGAACGGGATCGGCTCTTCATACCAAGGCGTGTGGATCATCCGCGGCCCGTTTTCGTCTTCATATCCTTTTGCGCCGGGCACGGCGTAGCCGACGCAGTCGACAAGACGGATGTTGACTTCAAGCCCCTCATCAACTTTCACCGTCACCGCCTGGTTTGGCACGAACTTCGGTTCTGTCGTCATGATCGTCTTGCCGGCGGCGCTTTGCGGCAGTTCATCTTGGGCGCGCGCTTTATCGGCTTCGTTTTTAATGTTCGGAATAACGACCAACTCCATAAACCGTTTAATAAACGTCGATTTTCCGGTGCGGACGGCGCCGACGACCCCTAAATAAATGTCGCCGCCGGTCCGCTCGGCGATATCTTTAAAAATATCGACCTTTTCCAAATGACTCCCCTCCAGTCCTTCGGTCGTTATAAGAAACAGTGGAATGAGTTAGCATAGTCGGACACTATATGCATATGATGTTGTCCGATTCGGTTATGACTAAAATAGAAAAAATCCCTTCTCTAGAATGTATTTTCCTAGAGAAGGGAAGATGACTCATTTTGTGAAAAAAATCGGTTCGTTCGTCTTGGCGTCGATCGTATAGGGCAACGAATACGCCGGCACAAACAGCGAATGGTCGGTCAAAATCGGGCGAATGTCGTCACCCGGCTTGTAGTGGTGCGGATATTTTTTCAACGCCGCATACAAATCAGAACGGTAGTCAATGTAAATTTCTCCATTCCCGTCGATGACAAACGGCAAGTTGTTGCCGGAAAACGGGCTGACGACATACGGAGGCTCTTTGTAGCCGAGCTTTTTGTAATCGAGCGTAAATACGCCCGGCGCAACGACGTCTTGAAACGGCGGATACTTATGCTTGTCCGTGTACATGCCCAGCCGCAGCTTCAGCTCGCGGATGCGTTCGGCTAAGCGCAAATCAAGCAGCTTGACCGTCGGGTTCGTTTCCGCATCAATGATCATATACTGGAAGACGCCCCCGCTTTCATAGGCATTTCCCGGCGGCTCCTGCATATAGCGGGGAACGAGTTTTTGAAAATCGACTGGATACTTCAAATACATCGGCGTGTTCATGTCGCGCGTTTTAATCGGCAGAAGCCCGCCGGTCGCCCTTCGGTATTCATCAACCGCCGATTGGACGGCCGCCACTTGGTCTTTGTAAGGAATTTGGTTTTGTTTCAGCCGCTCTTGTGGATACAAGCAGCCGGAAAGCAGCGCCAAACATATACATGACAACAACAAGCGAGCGATTCGTTCCATCTTTCCCCACCTTTTTGCCTATTGCGGTGTCGGTCCGCTGAATACAACGAAAATGATGATGATGCCAGCAAAAATCAAAAGAACGTAGGCGACGAGCGCCAACAGGAAACGAAGCCATTTCATCTTGACTTTGTAGCGGCTTAAATAAATGAAGCCGACGGAAATAAACATAAACGCCATCGAGGCGATGGCGATCCACATTTTCGCTAACGCCGGTGACATGGACGCTCCTCCTTTTTTTCGACAACTATTATTATAGCATTGGCAAAAAAAAAGCTGAAGTAAAGCGGGGCTTTCTTTACTTCAGCATGCCTCATACCCTTCCGGAAGCTCAAGCCGATGATGGTTCGCCATATTGTATGCAAAACGAAGACGACTTGTACCGCCATTGGCCTACTTTCGTCATTCTTGTTCGGTAAAAATGTTGTTTAAGTCATTCATTTCCTCTTTTTTTCCGCGCGCCATGAGCGAATCGACCGCCTCTTTCGGATCTTTCCCCGCAAACAGCACTTCATAGAGGGCTTCGGTGATCGGCATTTTCACCCCGAGTTCGTTCGCCAGCTCATAGGCGGCTTTTGTCGTCCGCACCCCTTCGACGACCATCCCCATGCTCTCAAGCACCTCGTCCAGCTTTTTTCCTTGGCCGAGCATGTAGCCGGCCCGCCAGTTGCGGGAATGGACGCTCGTGCACGTGACAATCAAATCGCCGACTCCCGTCAAACCGGCGAATGTCAACGGATTAGCGCCGAGGGCACAGCCGAGGCGGGCAATCTCGGCGAGCCCCCGTGTGATGAGGGCCGCTTTGGCGTTATCCCCATAGCCAAGCCCGTCGCTGATGCCTGCGGCCAAGGCGATGATATTTTTCAGCGCCCCGCCGACTTCGACGCCGATTAAATCCGGGTTTGTATACACGCGAAAATAGTGATGGTTCATAAAGAAGTCTTGAATGCGGCGCGCCGCTTCCATATTTGGCGATGATACCGCCACGGTCGTCGGGTGCCGGAGCACGACCTCCTCGGCATGGCTCGGCCCGGAGAGAACGACAACATCTGCAAGCCATTCCCCCATTTCCTCGATGACCATTTCCGACACCCGCTTATGCGTCCCCGGTTCGATTCCTTTGCTGACGGCAACGACGGTGATCGGCGCCGCCAAGCAGGCGCGCACGTCCGTAAGCACCGAACGGATCGCTTTGGTCGGCACGGCGAGCACAACGATCGCAACGCCGTCAAGCGCAGCGCAAAGGTCGTCATAGCCGATAATGGCGTCCGGCAGGCGGACGCCTGGCAAATATTTTTCATTTGTCCGCTTTTCGTTGATTTCGTTGATCTGCTCGGTCCGATGACCCCAGAGCCGGACGCGGTGCCCGTTGTCAGCCAGCACGAGCGCCAACGCCGTCCCCCAGCTTCCAGCCCCCAATACGGCGATGTTCTCCATCGTTTTCCACTTCCTTTATCTCATTGTCTCATTTTCTTATTTCCGCGGGCGGGCGATGATTTTAATCGGCGTTCCTTCAAAGCCGAATGCATCGCGGATGCGGTTTTCCAAAAACCGTTCATATGAAAAATGCATCAGTTCCGGGTCGTTGACAAACGCGACAAACGTCGGCGGTTTGACGGCAACTTGCGTCATGTAATAAACTTTCAGACGCCGCCCGTTATGCGTCGGCGTCGGATTCATCGCCACCGCATCCATGATGACTTCATTGAGCACATTTGTCTGGACGCGCATCGCATGGTTGTCACTCACAAGCCGGACGAGCGGCAAGAGCTTATGCAGCCGCTGCTTCGTTTTCGCCGATACGAACAAAATCGGCGCATAGTCCAAAAACGGAAAATGGTCGCGAATCTTCCGCTCAAATTCGACCATCGTTTTATCGTCTTTTTCAATCGCATCCCATTTATTGACGACAAGAATGACCCCGCGCCCGGCCTCATGGGCATATCCGGCAATTTTTTTGTCCTGCTCGATGATGCCTTCCTCGGCGTTTAACACGACAAGCACGACGTCCGAGCGCTCAATGGCTCTTAACGCGCGCAAGACGCTATATTTCTCCGTGCTTTCGTAAATTTTTCCTCGCTTGCGCATCCCTGCCGTATCAATGATAACATATTCCTGCCCTTCGCGCACAAACGAGGTGTCGACGGCGTCCCTCGTCGTACCGGCGATGTCGCTGACGATGACCCGCTCCTCGCCTAAAATGGCGTTGACAAGCGACGATTTGCCGACATTCGGCCGGCCAATGAGGCAAAACTTAATGACGTCTTCTTCGTACTCTTGTCCGCCGCCCTTCGGAAAATGACGGACGACAGCATCAAGCAAATCGCCAAGCCCCGTCCCATGAGCCCCGGAAATCGGATACGGCTCCCCAAAGCCGAGAGCGTAAAAGTCGTAAATCAAATCGCGCATTTCCGGATTGTCGATTTTGTTCACCGCGAGCACAACCGGCTTGTTCGACCGGCGGAGCAGCTTGGCCACCTCTTCATCAGCCGCAGTCACACCGTCCCGGCCGTTCGTCATAAAGATGATGACATCCGCCTCATCGATGGCGATTTCCGCCTGCTGGCGAATTTGCATAAGCAGCGGCTCGTCGCCAATGTCAATGCCGCCGGTATCGATCAAATAAAACGAATGGTTCAGCCATTCGGCTCGGCTGTAAATGCGGTCGCGCGTCACTCCAGGCACGTCTTCGACGATCGAAATGCGTTCCCCGACAATGCGGTTGAAAATCGTCGATTTTCCTACATTTGGACGGCCGACAATGGCCACGACTGGATTTGCCATGCTACCACCCTTTATCTTCGTTTTCTCCTTACCTTTGTCGCTGAAAAAAAACGCCCTTTTCGGAAGGGCATCGGTCCATCAACGCCAAGGGCACTTGACTGCGAGGCTAGGAAGGAAATGACTTTTGACCAATCAAGTGCATCTTTTAGCGATGAACCAGGGCAGGCTACAACTGCTTTATTTTATCAAAAAGCGAAACGCTCAACAACTAATGTTTGACGATAATAAGAAGCCCCTCCGCCACTTCATGGGCGATGCCGTCCAAAATCGCCTCTAAATTCGCGGCGATCTGTTCCATTTCCTCTTTAGTTTGGCAAATAAAGATCGGCGCACCGCCGGCGACACGCCCGCCGTTCATCGTAATGACGGCCAAAATTATTTTTTCATGCGTCATCGCCGCTCCCCCCTTTCCGCTTCCATCGCCGTTTGCCCGGCATGCGGATGGCGCTCTCAAGCACCGGCACGTTTTCGATGACAGCCTTCGCCTTCTCGACATCCTCGACTTGCGGCAAAATGAAAATACCGACGCGCCCGTCGTTCAAATCGCGCT
Source organism: Geobacillus sp. LEMMY01 (assembly GCF_002042905.1). NCBI lineage: Bacteria > Bacillati > Bacillota > Bacilli > Caryophanales > Anoxybacillaceae > Geobacillus > Geobacillus sp. LEMMY01. Next base: position 34,778 of record NZ_MVKA01000017.1, on the reverse strand, counting down.
TGGCGAGCGGCACGAGCGCCGGCGTTCCGGAGTCGCGGTAAATGCCAAGGGCGGTCGATACATCATGCAAAATCGCCTGCCGCTGCCCAAGATTGGCGATCGTCGTGCGAGCGTTGAAATTTTTCGGCGTTAAAATAAATCCCATCCCATAGCGCAAAATTTCTTCGCGCCGCGCCGGCAAGCCGATGTTCATGATATAGATGTTGTCAACATACAACCCCGCCCCTTCAAAATGCGGCTTGACATATTGGACGTCGGCAATGTCTTTCAGCCGGCTTCCACTCATAAACCGCCGCGCCACGATCAGGCCGACCATGCTCGCCAAAAGCGCAGCCCACACGTTCCATACTAAATACGCAAGCGTTGATAGGAAGGAAACAAAAATGACTAAATAATTCCGCCCTTCAAACACGATGGCGATCCCTTCAATGTACGTTTTTCCACGCGGCACGAGTTCATACTGGTCCAATTCGTTTAACGTGTTGCGCTCCATATTGCGCACATCGCGGAACTGCGAGGCGGCCAGCGCCAAAAACGTAATTGCGGCAAACTCTTTTTCCATAATCGCCGGCACGGCGACCGTTCCTAAGCCCGCAGCAATGGCCCCTAAGGCGATATGGATCGTCCGACCGTGCAAATACGTCGGGTATTGCCGGTAATCGGTGCGCAACAAATAAAGCCGCGTCAACACCCCGGCAGCGACGCCGTATAAAATCGGAAACGTGTATTCGTTCACGGCTGCCTCGTCCCCCTTACAGGCCGTTTTTCCTCAAGCTGCAGCGAGAAGAAGCGGATCGATTCCCAAACGAGCAAAGATGATGCGCTAATGGCGAGCGCATCCAAAAAGGAAAACGATCCAAGCACATACCCCGGCGCCATGCGGAAGATGGACATGGCGTACACCACTTCCCCTTGACAGCCGCCGAGCGCCAGACAAAGAAGGCGGGCGGACATGCGGCGGTGGAACAGACTGCTGATCAAGGCCATCCACCAGCCAAGCATCCATTGGCCATCAAGCCAAATCCAGACCGGATCAAACAAGGCAAGCAGACGAAAAGCGGCATAGGCAAACGCCAAACCGGACGCTGACAGCGCCATCCGCAGCCATCCGCATGGCCGCTGTTTGACCGCCACGTAACAAGAGGAGAAAAAAAGCACAAAAAAGGACGCCGCCATATGAATGGGACTGATCTTCACCGTCATCGAGGCCGAACTGATCATGAAAAGCGAAAATGCGGCCAACTTCGTCCGCTCGGCGGTCTTTTTCATCAAAAATGTCGCTGCAATCCATAACGCCCAAAAAAAGAAATAAAAATAAGACCCTTCCATCTTTTCCACTCCTTATTATGTTCATTATGTCATCTTTTATGACCGTTCATTCATGCATAGAAAAAAGAGCGCCCGGCCATAGTAAAAATGACATTCGCATAGAAAGGAGCGGGGTGTGGTGGGAAAAGACCGTCAGGAGAAAAAACTGAAACAGTCGCGGCGCGTCGAGTCAGACCGCGACCAATCGCTCTCATACAAAGGAGCAGCCCGGCTCGACACACCGGACGAAGCGCGGGAACGGAACGAGCACTAAAAATGACGAAAGGCCTTTCTCTACAACCACTCTGTTCGTTTGATTCCAAAAAAACGGCGTTTCCATTGCCAATGATGAAAAGCTAGCCGCGCCAATAAGGACGGCTAGCTTTCGTTTACGGCGAAAAAACGATTTCGAACGAAAAATGGTCTATTCTCCTCTATGTGTCAAGGATCTTCCTTAAAGATTGAACATTCGTTTTTCGGTGTAGTCTACCGCAACCTCCTCCCGATACAAAACAAACAACTTCTGTTGATGGCAGGTTCAACTAGATAGAACGAGGCATCAACTTTTGGCTAAACAAAAAACCCCACCTTGATGGCGGCTGCCACCAAAATGGGGTTGCTTCACAGTTCGTCATTTCAATTTTTTCAGCTGCTCGCCAATCACTTCGCCGAGCTGAAAGCCGCGCGTTTCCGACGTTCTTGTGTATTGGCTGTAATCCTCGGCCGGCGCGGCCGCCTCTTCCTCAAGCAGCGCGCGGATGCTGAGGGAAAGGCGGTGATCCGCTTCGTTGACGTCGAGCACTTTCGCCTTCACCACGTCGCCTTCTTTCAGCACTTCATGCGGCGAGCCGATGCGGCGGTTGGCGATTTGCGACACATGCACCAATCCTTCGACGCCTGGGAAGACTTCCACAAACGCGCCGAACGAAGCGAGCCGTTTCACCGTCCCGGTGACGACATCACCCGGTTTCACTTTTTCGCTGAGGCCTTCCCATGGGCCCGGCAGCGCTTCTTTGATCGACAGCGACAGGCGCCCGTTCTCCGGATCGACGGCCAACACTTTCACTTTCACCACATCGCCTTCTTTCACCACTTCCGACGGATGAGCGACGCGCGTATGGGAAAGCTGGGAAATATGTACGAGCCCGTCAAACCCGCCGACATCGACAAAGACGCCGAAATCGGCAATGCGGCGGACGACGCCATCCAACACTTGCCCCGGCTCAAGGCGGGAGAGCAGTTCTTTTTGCTGCCGCGCTTGTTCTTCCTCAACGACCGCCCGATGCGACAAAATGACGCGGTTTTTCTCGCGGTCAAGCTCGACGACTTTCACAGAGAGCGTTTTTCCTTTATAATCGGAAAAATCTTCGACGTAATGCGGCTCAACAAGCGACGCCGGGATGAAGCCGCGCACGCCGACATCGGCGACAAGACCGCCTTTGACGATGTCTTTAATGACTGTTTCAAACGTTTCGCCGCTTGCAAATTTGCGCTCAAGATCTTCCCACGCCCGCTCGGCGTCCACCGCTCTTTTCGATAAAATGAGCAACCCTTCTTCCCCGTCTTTTCCTTCTTCCACTTTTTTGACTTTGGCCGTCACTTCATCGCCGACAGCGACGGCGTCGCTCGGTTTTTCAATATGCAAGTTCGACAGCTCGCTGATCGGAATGATGCCGCTTTGCTTGCTGTTTTCCACCTCGACAAGCACTTGCTTGTCCTCAAGCTTCACCACTTTGCCGCGGACGATGTCGCCCACTTCATACACATTGACTTGCACATTCATCTCTTCTGTCATCGCAAAAACCCTCCTTCATCGACTGACAACTGTCAAAAGCGCGCCTCGCGCCGAGGCCGCGGCCGGCTGTCGGCAAAATAAGGACGCTTTTCTAGTTAGTATACCATATTTTCTCAATCAACATGTACTATAATGCTCATTGAGGCGACGGAAGGGATGCCTCGAACAGCATGTTCCTTTCATGCTCGCTGATGCTCTTCCAGCAGCCGGCGGATATGATCCATAATGTAATCGGCCGCTTCTTCCGGGCTCGCTTTCCGCGCGCGCAGCGGCGCCATATCGATCGGCGCTCCGTACACAACCTTAAGCGGCACAAACGGACGGTACGGGCCGACAATGGCGCACGGGACAACGGCGGCCTCGGTGCGCAAAGCGAAAAAGCCGACGCCGGGCAGCGCCTTTTTCAACCGCCCGTCTTTGCTGCGCGTCCCTTCCGGAAAAATGCCGAGCACTTCGCCTTGCTTCAGCACCTCAAGCCCCGTGCGCAGCGCCTGGCGGTCGTTCATGCCGCGCTTGACCGGAAAGGCGTGCAAGCTTTTGACGAGCGTCTTCACGACTGGAGCGCGAAACAGCTCTTCCTTCGCCATAAATCGAATCGGGCGCGGCGCCGTAATGCCGATGACCGGCGGATCTAGGTTGCTGATATGGTTGGCGCAAAGAAGCACGCCGCCTTCCTTCGGAAATTGTTCAATCCCGATCGTTTGAATGCGGTACAAAGGAGTGAGCACTCCTTTGACGATTCCTTTGGCGAATGAATAAAAATCCACCGTCATCCAATCCTTTCGTTGACAATCTCCATAATCCGATCCACGACTTCCTCAATCGACAGTGATGTCGTATCGATTTCCACCGCATCCGGCGCCTTGCGAAGCGGTGCTGTCTCCCGTTCGGAATCGAGCCGGTCGCGGCGGGCGATCTCTTCTTTCAGCTTTTCAAGATCGGATGGAAAGCCGCGTGCGATATTTTCCTCATGCCGGCGCCGCGCCCGCTCCTCGACCGAAGCTTTCAGGAAAATTTTCACTTCGGCGTTCGGCAGCACATGCGTTCCGATATCGCGCCCGTCCATGACGACGCCGCCCCCTTCCGCCAAGGCGCGCTGGCGGGCGACCATCTCCTCGCGCACAAGCGGATGCTTCGCGACAAGCGACACCGCATTCGTCACCGCCTCGCCGCGGATGATGTCGGTAACATCGTCGCCGTTGACCAGGACGATCTGCCCATGCGGCGACGGCTTCAGCTCAATTGATGTATCGCGAAGCAGCGACAGGAGTGCCTGCTCATCATGGATGTCGACGCCGCATGCAAGCGCCCGGTACGTCAGCGCGCGGTACATGGCGCCGGTATCGATGTATACGTAGGAAAGCCGCCCAGCGATCCGTTTGGCGACCGTGCTTTTCCCCGCCGCGGCGGGTCCGTCGATCGCAATGCTGATTCGTCGTTTCATAATTTCCTCCTGCTTTGCCGAAAATCGCTTGATGAATGCACAAAGAAAAATGCAGGAAAACCCTGCATGTCTCCATGTTCATTGTACCATATCCGCCGTCAACGGTCGACGGCCGTTTCAACTGTTTTCGTTTTTTCCGGCTTGGCCACACCTTCGTATTCGTACACCTTGCCGATATACAACGCCGCTGGCGTGTACAACACAAGACATTGGGCAATCAACAGGCAAATCGCCTGGATGACGACAAGCTTCCACAACATCTGTTCGATCCGTTTCATGGCGCGAGCCCCCTGCTTCCCATTTTTTCTAGCAGTATTCCACGCGCCCGGCTCATTTATTCTGTTCGTTCTCCCATTTTCTCTCCTCAAGCTGCCGTTCAAAGCTGTAGCGAATGAGCCGAACGCGGTCTTGGGGGGCGAGGTCCGTGAACTCCACCGACATTTTCGCCATGCCGCGCTCGTCATCAGCCATGCGCACAATGGACGCCTTCGTTTGCACGTAATGGTATTCGCCGGAGCGCATCGCCAACGCAAGCCAAAGCTCGATCGCCATGCCGGGGCGAAGAAGCGGAGCGTGCGCCGGCGGCACAAGGAGGGCGGCGCCGCCGGCGCTGATATCCACCGTCATCGTCACAAACGGGGTGAACTCGCCGTCAGACGGATGGACGGCCGCATCGACATTCGCTTTCACCCGCACATAACGGCGGCGCTGGATGCGCACAACGTATTCCTCGCCCGGGTAAGCCAAGACGACCATCGGCAACGGATCGCGGATTTTCCCCCTCACTTCGGTATCAAACATGTACAAACCGCCGTCTTGCCCGACAAAAGTCGCTTTAAACTGCATCCCGTTCAACAAATAAACGGTTTTTCCGCTCTGTTCATCGATCGGATAGCTGATATGAACCGCCCCGTCAGCGATGGCGAGTGCTTTGCTTCGGTATTGCCGCGCTGAGCCGTCCGACGGCTCAAGCCGGATCGAATCCCCAATTTTGATCATCATGTTTCCTTTTTCCCCTTTTCAGTCAGCTGCCGAACTGGCGATCGTTTCGCTGACCCGCATGATGTCCCACGACTATTATACCATACCGCCCGGCTGCCTTTGGCCAAAAAAAGAGGAAAAGCTGACAGCCCCAGCTTTTCCTCCCTTGTTTTCATCTGTAATTCGGCTCCACGCTTTCGAGCTTCTCGACTTTTTCTTCAAGGCCGGTTGCGGCGTTAATGAACAATTGATACGTTTCATCACCAAGCGTTCCTAAAAACTCATAGCAAAGCACCGGTTTTTGCAAATCGTTCATAATGACCGCCTGGCGCTCTTCCATCACTTTCAAATGTGGATTTAACTTTTTCTTCGCCGCCTCAGCGGTGAGCGTCGGTTTTGGCAGCGGGCGCGAGATCGATGATGACAAATAGTCGCGCGCCGTAAAGCCGACGACATGGCCGTTGTCAAGCGCCACTTTCATTTGGATCGCTTCCGGGTAAATGCGGACGCCGTTTTCGCTTTTGACAAACGTCAGCACAGCGACATTATCGTATTGCGTGCTGTCGTACAACTCAAAGCCGGTGAATTGATGCCGTCGCAAAAACGCCATCCCGCGGTTGGCCGCCTCATGCAAGCTGATCTTCGGCTTGCCGACTGGCCGGCTGTTTAACGCCCAAATCGGATATCCGCCGTTTTTCGTCACATCCATATAAATGTCGCCTTTTGTTTTCGGGTCGTGAATCGTTAAACTGTAAAACCGCTCGTCCGCCCCATTGCCGCTTTCCGTCACCTTGATTTTCTCTGTTCCTTTTAAGCCGAGAAACTCGCGGGCGATCCGTTTCGCCTCGTCTTTGGAAATCGGGCGTCCTTTCGCGCGGACAAAGCCTTTTTCCTCGTTGGCGAGGCCGATAAACGACGGGCCGAACTCGGACGAACTTGAGAATGTATCGACATTTTTCTCCACTGCTTTCAAGCCGTCAATAATGATGTTGTCGCCTTTCTCGTCGTTCGTCGCCAGCGCCAGCTCGACGTCCATCCAACGCAAATTGTTTTCCAGCACTAAATGCTGCACGTTGCGCAATTCTTGGCGGATCGCGCCGGCGCTTTTGTACAGCGCCTCGAGCGTCTTGTGCTCTTCTTCGGTCAACGGCTCTTTTTCCAAATCGCGCACCGCCGTCCGGTAGCTGAACTCGCCGATTTTCGACAAAAACTCTTGCGTCTTGTTAAACGGCAAAAGCGACAGCGGCAGCTGGCCTACGTCGGAATGGGCTTCGGATGCGATTTTCCACACTTCGGCGAGCGCTGGCGACAATGAGGCGTGCGAATTCATCGCCAGCGTCGCACCTAGCTTGTCATGCAGCAAATCGATCTGGTAGGCCAAATCGTGGAACGCGCGTTGGTAATTGTTTTCCGCATGAATTAAGATCGCGTTTTTTTCCTGATGCTCGCGGTAGCCCCAGTAACCAGTACCGACGACAGCGACGACAAGCGCTGCAATCAGTAAATTTCGCATCATCTCGTCTCCCTCCTTTTATTTGCAAAAAATATGGTTTCCAATCCGCTTGATTTGCGGACGGCTCCAAATCCATGAGCTCGTCGCCGTGGCTGGGTTGAAGTAGTAAATCGCTCCGCCGGTCGGGTCCCAGCCGTTGATCGCATCAAGCACCGCTTTTTTCGCCGTTTCATTCGGCGTCAGCCAAATTTGCCCATCGGCGACCGCGGTGAACGCGCCTGGCTGAAAGATCACCCCGGCGACCGTATCTGGAAACGATGGATGTTCCAGCCGATTTAAAATGACAGCGGCAACAGCCACTTGTCCGATGTACGGCTCCCCGCGTGCTTCCCCGTAAACGGCGTTTGCCATCAGCCGAATATCGTTTTGCGAAAACCCTTTCGGCACGTTCGACGCCGTCGTTTTCGCTGCTCGCGACGATCCTCCGCCGCGTTTTTTCACCTGCTGGCTGAGCGGAATGCCGCCATAATGGGTGAAATCGTTCCCTTGGCGGATTTGCTCTTTCACAAACTGCTCGTAATATTTTGAAGCGTTCACAAGCTTCCGTTTCGTCTCCGATCCAGCTAGTCCATCGACCGGCAAGCCGTATTCGTACTGGAAATTGCGCAGCGCCCAATACGTGCGCCAGCCGAACACGCCGTCGATTTTGCCGTTGTAAAACCCAAGGTATTGCAGCCGCGCCTGCAGTTCAATGACATCATCGCCAACCGCTCCGCGCTGAATCACTTGCGGGGAAAACGCAGAAGCATGGCCTGATGGGTAAATGCATGTCCAAACAACCAATGCGATGAATAGGACCCATTTCCTTGCCATATGTGAACCTCCCGTCAACACTCACCGTTTTTACCCCTATTTTCCTTCCGTTTCCCTTTTTTATGCGAAAAAAAGAAAAAAGCCAAAGCTTTTACGCTTGGCTTTTCACAGGCGGCACCGCCTGACAGCGGGCGTATCCTTTCGCTTGTTTTACTTTGCGCAACGCCACCCACCATAAGGCGAGCATAAACACCCCCATGTAATAGCCCCATCGCTCTTTGGCGAGCAGCAGCCAGTCATAGACGCCATGAAGGAAAAACGGCAACAAAAACGACGCCCATAAATAATAGCGGCGCTTTTGGCCGGCAAACTTCGCCTTGCCGAAATAAAACCCCATGATGACGGCAAAGAGCGCATGACTGGACACCGGCAAAAGCGCCCGGGCGATGGCCGTCTCCACTCCGTTGGCCAATAAGTACAAAATGTTTTCCAGCGTCGCGAACCCGAGCGAGACGCTGGCGCTGTACACAATGCCGTCATACGGCTCGTCAAATTCGTCGTGGTCATACACAAAAAAATAAACGACAAACCATTTGACAAACTCCTCAAGGAGCGCGGCGGAAAGAAACGCCTCGGCTGCCGGCGACGCGACGATCCCTTCTGCCGCCAGCACGTATTGGATGAACATGATCGGAAACACAAGCAAGACGCCGAACAAAAACATGCGCAACACAAACGAAAGCGGCTCAGCCTCATACTCGTCCTTTAAATAAAAATAACTAAGCAACGCCACCCCGGGGGCGACGCCGGCGGAAATCAACGAAAACATCCCCGATCCCCGTTTCTTTGGCATTTTTAACTTCATCGTACCACGAAACGAGGGAGAAAAAAAGGGGAATTGCCGGCCCGCTTGTCGCCTAATAGGCGAACAAGCCGTCGAGGGCGGCGTCGGCTGCGAGAGCCACGGCGAGTTTGATGCGCGCCTTTTTCGCATCGTAGTCGCTGCCAAGAATAACTCCTTTCTTATGCAAATCGTAGGCGCTGCCGGGGTAATCGTATGTTGTATACACCGCCCCTTCCTCGGCGCTCGTCGTCACAACGACTTTGATCCCCGCTTCGATGGCTTTGACGATTTCATCGACCATTTTTGGCGCCACTTGCCCGCGGCCGACCCCTTCGAGCACAATGCCAGCGACGCCGCTTTCTCGAGCCGCTTTAATGAACTTGCCGTCCGCCTCCAAGTAGCATTTCACAATGTCCACGGGCGGAAGCGGGCGCACAAGCTTGTAATATTCGCGTCGGATCGGCTTTTGGTACACGTACACCTCATCGTTGTCAATGATGCCTAAATAGCCGAAGCCGAAAGCGTTGAATCCTTGAATGTTCGAGGCGTGTTCTTTTTTCACGTATTTCGCGGCAAAAATGCGTTCATTGAACACAACGACCGTCCCCGCCCCACGCAGCGGCTCGGCGCACGCGGCGTAAATGGCATGGCGGATGTTGATGTACACATCGCTGCCCAAATCAGACGGCGCCCGCTGCGAACCGGTGACGACGATCGTCCGCGGGTCATCGATCGTCAAATCAAGGAAATAGGCCGTTTCTTCGAGCGCATCGGTTCCGTGAGTGACGACGATGCCATCAACGGATGGATCGGTGAAATGCGCCTCAATTCGCTTTTTCAGCTCAAGCCAATGCGAAAACGTCAAATGCATGCTAGGAAGTTGAAATACACTTTCAACGATGACCTCAATCTCCTTCGGCAAATGGCACATCGCGGCGAGCTCTTCACCGCTTAGCGCCCCGGCCCGCAGGCGGCCAGAGCGTTCGTTCCGCTTGCTCGCAATCGTGCCGCCGGTTGTCAGGAGCACCACTTTCCGTTTCGTCACGCAAGCCATCCTCGCTTTCTCGCTTTAGCATCATTAAGATATTGGCCAATGAAGCGCTACTGCAGCTGCTTGGCTGACGCCTCCCGTTCGCGCCGGACGATGCAGGCAGCAATAGCGTCTCCATGGAAGCGGCCGTTTTCGATAAAAATTTCATTCGCATCGTTGCCGGCGGCGATCACCCCGGCGATAAACACCCCCGGCACGTTTGTTTCCATCGTCTCCGGATCATAATGCGGCCGGCCGCTTTCCGGGTCGATCTGAACGCCGATGTTCGTCAAAAAGCGATGGTCCGGATGATAGCCGGTCATGGCAAACACAAAGTCGTTTTTGATCGTTTTCGTTTCCCCGTCCACTTCATAAACGACCGCATCTTCGGTAATTGCTTTCACATGAGCGCGAAACTCCATGCGGATGACGCCTTTCTTCACAAGGGAGTCAAACTCCGGCAAAATCCATGGCTTAATACTTTTCGAATACTCGTTGCCGCGGTACAGCACCGTCACGCGCGCCCCGGCTTTCACAAGCTCCATCGCCGCGTCGACGCTCGAGTTTTTCCCGCCGATGACGACGCAGTCGGTGTTGAAGTACGGATGCGCTTCTTTAAAGTAATGCATCACTTTCGGCAGCTCTTCCCCCGGCACGTTCATATAGTTCGGATGGTCGTAATAGCCGGTGGCGATGACGACGTACTGCGCGCGGTACGTCCCTTTTGTCGTTTCAATAAAAAACGTCCCGTCTTCCTGCCGCTTGACGTTTTTCACTTCTTCAAACGTATTGACGCGCACTTGCTTGCGGACCACGACTTCCCGATAATAAGCGAGCGCTTGATTTCGCGTCGGCTTCCGGTTTTCGGTGATAAACGGCACGCCGCCGATCTCCAGCCGGTCGCTCGTGCTGAAAAACGTCTGATGCGTCGGAAAACGGTAAATCGAATGGACGATGTTTCCTTTCTCGATCACCAGCGGCGAAAATCCGGCGTCTTGCAAAGCGATCGCCGCCGCCAGCCCGCACGGCCCGCCGCCGACAATAATGATTTTCTCCTCTTTCATCGTTCTTGTCACCTCGCACGAAGCAAAAAATCCCCTATCTTATGATAGGGGATTTCACCAAAGCTTGCAAACATTGGCGCTTGCTGCGCTCACACCCAGCCGCGGAACCGGCACGCTTCCGCCATTTTGCGGACGCCGACCATGTAGGCGGCAAGGCGCATGTCGACGCGGCGCGTCTGCGCCATTTCATACACGTTGTTGAACGCTTTGACCATCACTTTCTCAAGCCGCTGTTCGACTTCTTCTTCCGTCCAATAGTAACCTTGGTTGTTTTGCACCCATTCGAAGTACGACACGGTCACGCCCCCAGCGCTTGCAAGCACGTCCGGAACGAGCAAAATGCCGCGCTGCGTCAAAATTTCCGTCGCCTCAAGCGTCGTCGGCCCGTTCGCCGCCTCGACGACGATGCTCGCCTTAATGCGCGGAGCGTTTTCGGCCGTAATTTGGTTTTCGATGGCCGCCGGCACCAAAATATCGCAATCGAGCTCAAGCAGCTCTTGATTCGAAATCGTATTTTTAAACAGCTTCGTCACCGTGCCAAAGCTGTCGCGCCGTTCAAGCAAATAGTCGATGTCGAGCCCGTTCGGGTCGTACAGCGCGCCGTACACATCGGAAATGCCGACGACTTTCGCCCCGGCGTCGTGCATAAATTTGGCCAAATAGCTGCCGGCGTTGCCGAACCCTTGCACGACGACGCGCGCCCCTTTGAGCGACAAGCCGCGTTTTTTTGCCGCCTCGCGGATGCAAATCGTCACTCCTTTGGCCGTCGCCGTTTCCCGGCCGTGCGAACCGCCGAGGACAAGCGGCTTCCCGGTGATAAAACCCGGCGAATCGAACTCGCGGATGCGGCTGTACTCATCCATCATCCACGCCATAATTTGCGAGTTCGTAAACACATCCGGCGCCGGAATGTCTTTTGTCGGTCCGACGATTTGGCTGATGGCGCGCACATAGCCGCGGCTTAGCCGCTCGAGCTCGCGGAACGACATCGTGCGCGGGTCGCAGACGATGCCGCCTTTGCCGCCGCCATACGGCAAGTCAACGATGCCGCACTTTAAGCTCATCCAAATCGACAGCGCTTTCACTTCGCGTTCCGTCACATCAGGATGGAAACGCACGCCGCCTTTCGTCGGGCCGACCGCATCGTTATGCTGCGCGCGGTAGCCGGTAAAAATTTTCACCGACCCGTCGTCCATGCGCACCGGAATGCGGACTGTCAACACGCGGATCGGCTCTTTTAACAGCTCATACACTTCTTCCGGGTAGCCGAGCTTTTCCAATGCTCTATGTATAACAATTTGTGTCGACGCCAACACGTCGTATTGTTGCTCCTTCTCTTCCGTATGCTTATCGGCTGCCATACGTAAACCTCCTATAAGCTCGCTATAATAATTTGTCGCCTTTCATGTCATAGTATACACCTTCTGTGGCCGGATGCAAAGGAAAAATGGCGAAGCGGCGCCGAACAGTTGGCGCAAAAAATAGACTCCTTGTCCATTTCAAGGAGTCTTTCTATGCCTTAGTTGGCGCGGAAATAACGAACGAGCTGTTCGATCGCGCGGCGTTCAATCAGTCGCTTCCCATATTCTTGCACACGATGTATCGTTATCGTAGCCGGGTTGCCAAACTCGGCCAGCAAGGCGACAAAGTTGTCGAGCGGAATAGGGGGTTCTTCGGGAACATGCAAGTAAAAGCGGCCTTGATAGGAATAAAGTGTGCCGTCGAGGCAGCCGACCGCATGCAGGCGATGAGCGAGCTGGATGACATCTTCAAACGTTTGGAATTCGTAAAATATGTCATCGCTCTCATCGAGCGTTACTTGCATTTCAATATAATCGTCGGCGAATTCTTCTTCCATGTCGTCGTAGTCGCCTTCGTTCGTAACGATAACGACCATGCCCTGCGCCGGTAAAGAGTACACTTCGACCGCGATCGATCCGTTCACTTCAAAACCGAGCTCTTCGCTTGCTTCCTCGATCATATCGCGGAACAGCTGATGGACTTTAAACGTATCTTTCCATAAATCGTCTTTCGTCAACCCGCGGTCCAGCAAATCGTCAAACGTCAGGAAAATTTTGATTTTGTTGTGGGTCAAGCGCTCAAGACGCATCGGCACCCCTCCTTACCTACAGAGCCATCTCTTACCGTTATTGTATGATGCAATCGGCGATTGGTTCGTTTGTTGTTATTAATGAGTTTACATCGTTTTCCCCGTTTTAGACAAGCATTTTTTCTCGACCGCCCCGTTTTCCGGGTAATCGACTTCATCATCGTTGTTTCCCCAAACAAAATAAACATGGGCAACCGATCGCAGCCGGCGCACGTTTTCACGGACGCGCGCCGCCGGCACCCCTTTTTCAGCCAAATCCCCGCCGATCAAGACGAAGTCGGCTTTTCCTTTCACCGTCTCAAGCATTTGGGCACATACCGTCCGCCGGTGAATATCAGAGATAAAGAAAATCGCCAGTCTCGGACAGTCGTCAGGGAAATTGGGAAATGACAGTGTCAAATGGCGAACTTCGTTTCTGTGCGCCTCTTTCCACATATAACTGAGCAAAGCAAGCAAAGCAATGACTGTTCCCCCGATGAGCATACTTCCTCCCCTGTCATGGCCAGCGATGCGGCATCGCCTGGCGATCTCTCAACATCATCATACCATAAAAGAAGGAAAAAACGAAAAAAAGCACCGCCAACCGCCAATGGAACTGAAACGCCCAATAAAAATGGCCGAGCGCCGCCAAGCTGAGCAACCATTGGCCTAAGCGAAGCCGCCGGCCGGACAACAGGCGCATCATCCCGGTTACAGCGATGCAAAGAAGCGCCCCGTTGGCGGCGACGCCGAGCAAAAAACAGGCAAAAGCAAGCCATGTTCGAAGCGGGGAAAACAACAGCTGCGTCAAAAACAAGGTTGGGGAAAACGGCTCAAGGGGCGGCAGCCAGCGAAAAAACAAATACGTGCACAAGACAGCGACAAAGGCGATCATCCATAGGCGGCCCATTTTTTCCTCCTTATTATTGCCATGATTCGCCATGACAAACAGGCATGAACGATACTGCTCTATCATACATATAGACTGAACTTTGCCAAAAAAGGAGGGGTTTCATGTTTACAACGCGCAAACAATATGAGCCGTACACCAGCCCGTTTGACCCATGCCCGCCGATCCGCGTGAAAACATACGTCACCGCACCAAACTTATACGTCGGATTCCAGCCGCCCAACTTGCCGCAATTCCCTCTTCGTGAAGCGTTGATGAAAGGGACGCTTTGGCAAGTGTTTTACGATCCGTACTACAGCCCTTACGAAACAAAGACAAAAGGTGATGGCTCATGAAACAAATGCCAAAGGAGTATTATGAACAGCTTGAAGAGCTGCAAGCCGTCGACTTTGCTCTCGTCGAACTGACACTCTACTTGGACACCCACCCGACCGACTATCAAGCGATTCAACAATTTAACCAACTCGCCCAAAAACGGAAACAGCTGAAAAAACAATTTGAAGCCGCCTACGGTCCGCTTGAACAGTTTGGCCATAGCTATTCCAACTATCCGTGGAACTGGGACGATGCGCCATGGCCTTGGCAAGTGTAGCCGATCCATCACGAACGCAAGGGGGAACGGATCATGTGGATTTATGAAAAAAAATTGCAATACCCGGTCCGCGTCAGCACGTGCAATCCGCGGCTGGCAAAATATTTGATCGAGCAATACGGCGGGGCAGACGGGGAGCTGGCGGCGGCGCTCCGCTACTTAAACCAGCGCTATACGCTGCCGCCGAAAGTCATCGGGCTGCTAAACGACATCGGTACGGAAGAACTCGCCCACCTTGAAATGATCGCAACGATGGTGTACAAACTGACGAAAGACGCGACGCCTGAGCAGCTAAAAGAAGCCGGGCTGGAGCCGCATTACATCGACCATGAGCGCGCCCTCTTTTACCATAACGCCGCCGGCGTTCCGTTCACGGCGACGTACATCCAGGCGAAAGGCGACCCGATCACCGACTTGTATGAGGACATCGCGGCCGAAGAAAAAGCGCGCGCGACGTATCAGTGGATCATCAATATGAGCGACGACCCGGATTTAAACGACGGACTCCGCTTTTTGCGCGAGCGGGAAATCATCCATGCCCAACGGTTCCGTGAAGCGGTGGAAATTTTAAAAGAGGAGCGCAACCATAAAAAGGTTTTCTAAGCCAACAGCAGCTGAGCGGAACCCCCGCTCAACTTTGTTCATAATAAAGATTGATGCCATACTCCCGCTTCATCCATTCAAACAGCCGATGGCGCCCGTTCCACTGTTCTTGGTTCTGCCATAAATCGATGCTTTTTTGAATGATCTCACAGCGGAGGGCGTGAAAATCGTCTTCCGCCTTTTCGCTTTTTCCTTTGTAGTAGACGGCTGCCCAATAAACGGTGCTTAAAAGAAGCAGAATAAACACATGGGCAGGCGCAGCGAAAAACCAGGCGATCCTCTCCCCCCACGTCCCGAAAGCCGCCGCCTTGGCCAAAAGATAAAGAAGGAAAATGGCCAAACCGGAAAACGCGGCCGCCTGCAAGAGCAACGTCCGCTTTTCGAGCCGCTCCCATTTTTTCTTTTTTTCGATGACGGCCATCAACATTTCCTTCGCCACTTCATCGAGGGGAAATTCATCTGGAAAATGGGCCATCATGCTCTCCCCCTTGTCCCGTTTCTATTGTCCATCATATGCCGCAGAAGGTAGCATTAGAACAAAGAAGGGAGCGGCAGACAATGCTTTGTTCAAAAAAAGACGGGGTCGCTCAATGGTTTTCGCCAAGCGGAATGCGCAACGTTTGCCCTGGCTTAAGACGGCCCGTCGACAAGCCGTTTTCCTTTCTGATGCGGTCGATCGCACTCGGTGTGCCGTAATATTTCATGGCGATGCTGTAGAGCGTTTCATTGGCTGCGACGACATGGGTGATGATTTTTCCTTGTTCATCACCGGTCTTTCCCCGTTGGTCGGTCTTTTCCCGACCGCCGACGTTTCCTCGATCGGCGGCGCCCTTCTGCTTCGGTTTGGCCGCTTGTTCTGTCCCCTTGACTTCGTCGTCCTGAATAATGCGCACCGTCTCACGGCCGCTTTGATCTTCGTGCCGAACGACTGTGACCGTGTCGGACTTCGATTGGACATGGTGGATGGCCAGCACGACTGCCGGCAACGCCAAAAACAAGAACACGAGCAGGCGGGACGGGACATATTTTCGCTTTTGTTCTTCTTTTTCCCTCCGCCGTTTGATGCGTGAGGACGGCGCGCTCTCATCGAGCCGCAAGCGCCGCCCCGCTCGGCGCTCCTGTGTTCCTTTCATCGCTTCACCCCTTCCTCCCGCTGCAGCCGAATATGCAAAGCGAGCACCACATCGATCAAAAAGTGGGCGACAACCGTCACCCATAAGCTCCCGGTCTGTTCGTAAAGTGCACCGAGAAACAAACTGATGAGCACAACCATCAGAAACAAAAACCATTTTTCCAAATAGCGCACATGCAGCACAGCAAAAATGACGCTTGCCGCCCCAAGCCCCCAATGCGTCTGCACAACGCCGCGAAACAGCCATTCTTCCGTCACAGCGATGAGTGCGCATAAAAAAAAGAGATGCGGAATCGAACGGCCGCGGAATATTTTTTCGTTCACCCCGCCGTCGTCATGCCAATCATCCGGCAAATAGCGCATGGCCAAAAAATCGACCGCCAGCACGAGCGCCGCCCCGCCCGCTCCGTATAGCAGCACATCGGTGAGATCAAACCGCCAAAGCCGGTGCCACTCCGCCCAATCGAACAAAAAGAGCGAACAGCCGCCGGCAGCAAGAAGCAGGAGCCCTTGCGTTACATAAAGGTGAAAAAGCACCTCGCGCTCCGTCATCTGCCGGATTTGTTCACTTTGCCGCTTCATTCGTCCGCCCCCCGCCAAAAAACATGTCCCACAACTCCTCGCGCCAATGGCGAACCGGCGCCGCCTCTGGACGCCGGACGGCTCGTTCATAGCCGTCAAGCGAAAGCCCGCAGCGATCACAGCAGACATTCCGCCGATCCGTCAGCTCCTCGCCAAACGCGCGGACGAGCGCTTGACGCCGGCACGAAGACAAGTGCACCCATTCATCCATTTCCTGCAGTTTTTTCCGCTTCCAGCGCCGCCGCGCCTCGATGGCGGCTGCCATCTTGCCGTACAGCCGCTCTTTCGCCTCCGCTGTCAGCCAGCCCGGCATCGCCCGTTGTTCCCGTTCTAAAAAATACGCCAACAGCCGCTTTTGTATGTCGGTGAATCCGGCAGTCTCGAGCGCCGCCATCACTGCTTCCCATCCGGCTCCTTCCGGCAGCCGCCGACACCACTCACGCAGCTCACGCGGACTTAACAGCTCCGCCTCCGCCATCGCCTGGGCAATGGCTCGGTCGCCGTCCGCATAAAATAACACGGCAAGGCTTGGCGCTCCGTCGCGCCCGGCGCGCCCGATTTCCTGCACGTACGCCTCGAGCTGGGCCGGCATATGAAAATGAAGCACAAATCGGACGTTTTCTTTGTTCACGCCCATGCCGAATGCGCTCGTACAACATACGATGTCAAGCTGGCCGTAGAAAAATTGCTGCTGCACGAGCAACCGCTGCTCCCCGTCCATGCCGGCATGGTAATAGGCGACCCGTCCCACGCCGCGCTGCTCGAGCCGGCGCGCCATCTCTTCCGCCCATTGACGGCTCGAAAAATAAATGATTCCCGGGCCTTCGAGACGCTTGGCATAGTCGGCCAAGCGCGCCGCTTTGTCCTCCGTTGATGAACAATGCTCCACCCGTAAGGCGATGTTCGGACGGTCGACGGAATAAATATGGCGGCGGGCGCCATCCATCCCGAGCGTGCGAATGATATCCTCCTGCACCTCGGGCGGCGCCGTCGCCGTCAACGCCAGACACGGCGGGGCCCCGAGCGTGCGCCGGATCTCCCCAAGCTTTAAAAAGTCCGGGCGAAAGTCATATCCCCATTGAGAAATGCAGTGCGCCTCATCGACGACAAAAAGCGAAATGCATACGCGCCGAAGCGCCGTTAAAAATTTTGCCGACTGCAGCATCTCCGGCGACGCGTAAATAAAGCGAAACTTCGCAAGCGAAGCGAGCGCCTGCCATTTTTCTTCGGCATCAAGCAGGCTGTGAAAAGCAATCACTCGCTTTTCCCCGCGCCGGCGCAGCTGCTCGACTTGGTCCTCCATGAGCGACACAAGCGGCGAAACGATCAGCACACTGCCTTGAAGCAAATACGCTGGCAGCTGATAGCAAAGCGACTTGCCGCTTCCGGTCGGCAGCATCGCCAGCACGTCGCGCCCAGCAAGCACATCTTCTGCCACTTCCCGCTGACCCGGGCGGAATGAAGCATATCCGAACTGCATGTGCAGCGTTTTCGTCAACTCGTCCAACGTCCCACTTCCTTTGCCAACACGAGCCGAATTTCAAAATAGCTGACTTTGCCGTCAAGCGCCTCGCGAATCTCTTTCAATTTCCGCGTCCTAAGCGCCTGCGCCGCCGCTCGAATGGCCGCCGCCTTTTCATCGTCGACAAACGGGGCGATCGAAAAACCGGGCACATTGGCAGCGATTTCGACAACGTGATCCTCAATCGTGCTTCGCTTCAAGCGGCGAAGCTTGGCAATGTCTTCCACCGTTTTTCCTTTCCGCAGCCATTCGTACGTTTTTTGCGCCGATTGTGTCAGCACCGCCGGCGTCAGCCCGCTCATCAATTCGGCCATCATCGGAGCGCGTCCAGCCTCAGCTTCCGCCATGATGTAATGAAGCACGTTGCGGAATTGAAACTGCACGTAGAGCGCGTCCTTTTGCAAATGGGCGGCGATTTGCTCCATCGTCCAACCGATGCGGACCGCGCTCGTCAAACGCAGCGTAAAGATCGCCGCCGCCTCTTCCGAAACCGCCTCAAGCAGCCGGATGAGCTCTTGATACAGCGCCTCGGCCAACATCTGGCGCGATCCTTTTGCAAGCAAATATTGCTTCACCCATTGAAGCGTTCGCTCATCGCGGCAAATCGGCGCAAAACGCCGCCCATAGACGAGGTTTGACAATGTCTGCCCGATCAAGGAAAGACGCTGCCAAAACAGCGGTTCCGCCTCATGATAGCGCCAGCCGTTCAGATGGCGGGGGAAAAGCGCCGCCTGCCCAACAAACCACTCTTCCCCCGCCGCGGTCAACGTGTATGTCCGCTGTTTCGCGGATAAAGCGAGTCGCTGTTCGACAAGCGCCGCTGCCGCCGCCTCGAGCGCCGTCATCGTCACATTCTTCCATGTGCCAAACAGCGGCTCAAGCTGAAACCATTTGCTGTCTTGGAGCGTTTGTGCCGATTTTTTTCCCGAAAACAAATGATACGCCGCCGCCAGCGTCCGTTCGCCGTTGAAGCGGCGCAAGCAATGGGCGAGCAAAAATGAGGCATAGCCATGCCGCATCCTACGTTCCTCCCTCGCCTCTATTGTAGCAAAAAATCGCCCGACTGGTCGGCAGAAAAAATCGATCGGTTGACAGTTCCGCCATATGATAACAAAATTAAATAAGATGCATATGTGTAAAAATACAAGAGAGCGATTTTTTTGTTGAAAAGCCGGCCGTACGGTCTTATTATAAAAGTGAAAGTTCATTTCCGAGCAGGCAACACGGAGATGGCCCGTCCGTTTCCAATAAACTTGGGGAGGTTCGATTTTTATGCCAAAGTATACGATTGTTGATAAAGAAACTTGCATCGCCTGCGGAGCTTGCGGCGCCGCCGCTCCGGACATTTACGACTACGACGAGGACGGCATTGCCTACGTCACCCTTGATGACAACCAAGGCATCGTCGAAGTGCCGGAGATTTTGATTGACGATATGATGGACGCCTTCGAAGGCTGTCCGACCGAGTCGATTAAAGTCGCTGACGAGCCGTTTGACGGCGATCCGAATAAATTCGACTGACATTCCCCCTCTTGCTTTGTCGGCAAGAGGGTTTTTTGATGCAAGCGTGAAAAAATGGCATTTCACAAGTAGCGCATCTTGAGCGAACGTGCTACAATAAGATTGGCTTGTCCGCCGCGCCTGCTGGGTGGACAAGTTTTCATGTATACATAACCAACAAAGGAGGAACGGGTTATGGCATTCGAAAATAAAATTGTCGAAGCGTTTATCGAAATTCCAACCGGAAGCCAAAACAAATACGAATTCGACAAAGAACGGGGCATTTTCAAGCTCGACCGTGTCTTGTATTCGCCGATGTTTTACCCGGCTGAATACGGCTACTTGCAAAATACGTTGGCGCTGGATGGCGACCCGCTCGACATTTTGGTCATCACGACAAACCCGACGTTCCCGGGCTGCGTCATCGATACACGCGTCATCGGCTATTTGAACATGGTCGACAGCGGCGAAGAAGATGCGAAATTGATCGGCGTTCCGGTCGAAGATCCGCGCTTTGACGAAGTGCGCTCGATTGAAGACCTCCCGCAGCACAAACTGAAAGAAATCGCCCACTTCTTTGAGCGGTATAAAGACTTGCAAGGGAAACGGACGGAAATCGGCACATGGGAAGGGCCGGAAGCCGCGGCCAAATTGATCGACGAATGCATCGCCCGCTACAACGAACAGAAAAACAAGTAATCCGCCCAAAATATCATTTCGTCAGACGCCGTTTTTTCCATTTCCGAACAATTTTGCCCATGTCGTTTGATATGGGCGCTTTTCTTTTTCAAAACCCGAACATTCCTACTCAAAAAAACGTTTTCATTGGTATGACTTCTTCTCTCCCCATTGACAGAAACCGCTTTCGCATGTTAAATTATCAGAAATTTAACATCCTTGAAACAGAAAGGGGCACCCACTGTGTTTCGCGTACTCGTTTCCGACGCCATCAGTGAAGAAGGTTTGGCGCCGCTCTGCGCATCGGCGCAGATCGACATCGTACAAAAGAAAGTAAGCGAAGCGGAAGAGGAATTGCACACATTTGACGCTTTGCTCGTGCGCAGCGCCACCAAAGTGACGGAAGAACTATTGGAAAAAATGCCGAACTTAAAAATTATCGGCCGCGCCGGGGTGGGCGTCGACAACATTGATGTCGAAGCAGCGACGAAACGCGGCATCGTCGTCATTAACGCGCCCAACGGCAATACGATTTCGGCCGCCGAGCATACCTTTGCCATGATGGCAGCCCTCGTCCGACGCATCCCGCAGGCGCACATTTCCGTCAAATCGCGGGAATGGAACCGCTCGGCGTTTGTCGGCAACGAGCTGTTTGGCAAGAAATTGGGCATCATCGGCTTCGGCCGCATTGGCTCGGAGGTCGCCAAACGGGCGCGCGCCTTTGGCATGAGCGTGCACGTGTACGACCCATTTTTAACAAAAGATCGAGCCGAAAAACTCGGCGTCTCGATTCACTCGCTTGACGAAGTGCTGGCCGTGGCTGACATCATCACCGTCCACACGCCGTTGACAAAAGAGACAAAAGGATTGCTGGGCAAAGACAACTTAGCCAAAACGAAAAAAGGCGTCTATTTGATCAACTGCGCCCGCGGCGGCATCATCGACGAACAGGCGCTCATTCCGTTTTTGGAAAACGGACATGTCGCCGGCGTCGCCCTCGACGTCTTTGAACAAGAGCCGCCAGGGGATCATCCGCTTTTGGCGTTTGACAATGTGATCGTCACGCCGCATTTAGGGGCGTCGACCGTCGAAGCGCAGCTGAACGTCGCCACCCAAGTCGCGGAAGAGCTGCTCCACTTTTTTGAAGGGCGGCCGGTCACGTCGTCGATCAACTTGCCGGCGTTATCGAAAGACGTCTATGAAAAAATTCAAGCATTCTATCATTTAGGCCGGAAGCTCGGCTTGATTGCATCGCAGTTTATGAACATCCCGGTGCAAGAGCTGTCGGTCACCTACGCCGGCACGGTCGCTGATCTGGAGACGACGTACATCACCCGCAGCCTGCTCGCCGGCTTCCTGCGGCCGCGCGTCGCCTCAACCGTCAACGAGGTGAACGCCGCCATGGTCGCCAAAGAGCGCGGCATCACATACGGCGAAAAATTTTCCGATGAAACGCACGGCTATGCGAACTGCATTTCGCTCACCGTCCATGGCGAAAACAAAACGTTCACGATCAAAGGAACGCACGTGCCGAACTACGGCGACCGCATCGTCCATTTTGACGGCGTCGCCATCGACTTTGCCCCGGAAGGCCATCTCCTATACATTCAGCACCAAGACCGGCCGGGGATGATCGGCAAAGTCGGGAACGTGCTTGGGGCGTACGATGTCAACATCGCCACCATGCAAGTCGGCCGCCAAGAAGCGGGGGGCAAGGCGATGATGATCTTATCGCTTGACAAACCGGTCGATGATGAGGTATTGCAGGCGTTGGCGCAAATTGATGACATCGAAACGGTGAAACGGCTCGAAGCGTAACCACCCGCTTCTGCGGGCAGATCATACCGAAACGCAGGCCTTCCCAGAAAGGAGCCTGCGTTTTTCGTTCGAGCAAGCCCCACAGCAGCCATTCGCATCGTATAGTTCCCTCTTGCGAAAAAGCGGTGATGAAATGGGGCTGACCCAAAAGGTTGTTTTTCCTTAAACAAAACACAACACATCGTTTCTTAATGATTGTTTTATGCCTACATACGGTAATAAGAAAGGGTGTCCTGATCCTTTTGGGACACCCTCGTGTTTTGTCAGTTCCGTTCAGCCGAGCGGCACCGCCTTACGCTCGCCTTTCGAGAACGTCATCAGTTCGGTGTAGCCGACGCTGCGGGCGAGTTCGACCGCCTTGTCAAAGTCGGCGCCGACGTGCTCAGGCACGTGCGCGTCGGACGACAACACAATCGGAATGCCTTTGTCATAGCACATTTGGAGCAGGCGCGGATCCGGATACAGTTCGCCGACCGGCTTGCGCAGCCCGGCGGTGCTGATTTCGACGCACGTTTTCGAATTGGCGAGCGCTGTTGTCGCCCGGTCGTATTGTTCAAGCAAAAATTCCTCATCTTCCGGGACGTATTTAAAAATTTTCACCAAATCGAGGTGGCCGATAATGTCAAACAAATTCGACTCGGCGAGCGTCACGACTTGATCGAAATATTTGCGGTATGTATCGTACAAATCGCGCCGTTCCCACTCGTGGCGATATTCGGCTAAGTCGATGCCGAAATCGTCGACCCAATGGATCGAACCGATGACATAGTCAAACTCGTATGAGCGGATAAAGGCGGCCATTTCCTCGTGTTTGCCCGGCGTATAATCCATTTCGATCGACATTTTCACATCGAGGCCCGCATCCCACGCTTCGTGGAACAGCCGGACATAATCGTCCATATCGTAGCAGCGGCGCGCGTCGACCCACGGATTGGACAAAATGTTTTTCGTTTGGTAAAAATGGTACGCGTGCTCGGAAATGCCGAAATGCTGGATGCCTTTTTTGACCGCTGCATCCGTGAACTGGCGCAAATAATCAAGCGTCAACGTCCCTCGTTCCAAATGGTTATGATAATCGGTCAACATCGGTGTTTCTCCTCTCCTGCTGTTTTTCTCATTATAACGCATTACCGCAAGAAAGGACAACCGTTTTGCGAATATTCATCCAATCATCCGTTGGCGCCGACAAGAAACAACAGTCCGACGCATACCGCCACACCAGCCACCGCCAAGAGGCG
Organism: Geobacillus sp. LEMMY01; assembly: GCF_002042905.1. NCBI lineage: Bacteria > Bacillati > Bacillota > Bacilli > Caryophanales > Anoxybacillaceae > Geobacillus > Geobacillus sp. LEMMY01. The sequence goes on along the minus strand of NZ_MVKA01000017.1, from coordinate 11,382 downwards.
TCTCATCACATCGCCCATTTCCATCCCTCCTTGCCTATGTCGCACCATATATGTCTTATGTCAAAACGAACGCCGATAGAACGGCCTCGCGTCGACATTAACAAAAATTTGACACTCCGCACGCCTAAAGGGCGTGGGATTCTTGGGTCGTTTGCGCCCTCATCCATTTCTGGTTCGGACAACGCCCAAGTTTAGGGGTGTGTCATCACCCCGTCCCATCGGGTTAAGATGTACCCCAATGGGCGGCGCACCTGTGACCAGTGCGCTAGGTTCGGCGGCGAAGCCCGAAATCGCTTTGGCGATGTTGATCGCGCCATTCAAGTCGGCATGAATCGTATATCCGCATTTTTTGCATTGGAAGTGGATGCCGTTTCGGTTCGCTTTCTCTCGATGCCCGCATCGGCATGTTTGGCTTGTATAGGTCGGCTTCACCCACTCCACCCGAATGCCCGCCATTTCCGCTTTATAGGCAATCATCGTTTGCARTTGATGAAACGACCAGGAATGAAGGCTTCGTCCTGCTTCTTTGGCCGATGTTGCCCGTTTTCGAATCCCCGTCAACTCTTCCATCCGAATCACGCCAACACCGTTGGCAAGGGCAAAACGGACGATTTGACGGCTGATTTTATGGTTTATATCCTTCATCCAGCGGGACTCTTTACGGCCGATTTTGCGAATCATATGGAGCTTCTTGGCTTTGCCCAACGTTCGCCGCAAAGCCGCATATCGTCGGCGAATGAAGGCGCATCGGTTCCCTTTGAAAAACAGCGATTTCGTTCCTACGCTGGCAACGGCGATATAGCGAAGCCCAAGGTCAACCCCCATCACCTTTGTTTCGTGTCGCGGCTCCACTTCAAATGTGATCGCGATAGCCAAGTACCATTTCTTTCTCTTTTTGTAGAGCTTGGCTGCCCCTTGTTTGGCGGTTCCGTCCAACAATCGATTCAGCCATGCTTCTTGATAGGGGCGCGTGACCACCGGYACGCCAATTCGCTTCTCCAGTGTGGGGAATGAAACGGTGTAGAACTCTCCTTTCTTTTCCACCTTTRCGTTTTGATTGTTGAAGCAACACCATAATGTTCGAAACTTCTTTGTTTTCTGGTTTTTCTTTTGGGACTTCACTTCTCGAATCGTCTGATTCRCGACGGCAGAAGGAAACYGCTGCGACGAAAACTCTTTAAATAGTTTGCTCGTCGCTTGATTCAGCTCGGGATGATTCAACAGCCAATTCGCAAACGCTGTATTCACTTCTGTCATCCGTTCRTACATGTCTTGTTTGACTTTCGTTGGTTTGTGCARTTCCAGCCTTAGTGTGATCGTGGGCATGGATTCACCTCCTTGTGACGATTACAGGATACCGTTTTTTTCATAATCATTCAATATAAGAAAACGGCTCGCTTTCATCCCACCCCTAAAGGAGTGGGCTTTCTCGCTCGCAGGTCTGTAATACGAGTCGAAGAAATATTGAAGATGTTCGAACTCTTTTCGAATGTCCATGTTTCATCTCCACCTTTCAAGTTCTCCTTTCGACAAACGTGGCGGGTCATCCTGCCTCGTTGCCCGATCAAAAAACTCCCCAAACCATCCATTTGGTTTAGGGAGTTTGTCGTCAAGGCCGAAACGCCTTTAACCGTTTCGCCAGTTCTTTCGTACGCGGATATACATCGCGATAAATCGCAAACAGCTCTTTGTATCGGGCGACCGCATCCGGCCGCGGTTCGACGACGGATTCGACTTGTTTGAACGCATCCGCGCATTGCTTGAGCGAATCGAACCAGCCGACGCCGCACGCGGCGATCATCGCAGCGCCTAGTCCCGGCCCTTGTTCGTTCTTCAGCTTTTCCACCGGGAGATCGAAAATATCGGCTTGGATTTGCAGCCACTCGGCGCTTTTTGCCCCGCCGCCGATCGAGACGACCGATTCGATCGTTTTGCCGCTCGCTTTGATGATCTCAACCGATTCGTTGAGCGAGAACGTAATGCCTTCCATGACCGCGCGGGCAAAATCCCATTTCGTCTGCCGCGAATCGACGCCGATAAACGACCCGCGAACATCGGCATCGGCATAAGGCGTCCGCTCGCCGACAAGATAGGGCGTAAACAACAAGCCGTTCGCGCCGATCGGCGACTTGGCCGCGCGTTTTACAATCTCAGCGAACGGCACGTCTTCGGCAAACGTGCGCTTCCACCAGTCAAAGCTGTAGCCCGCCGCCAGCGTCACTCCCATAATATAGTAGGCATCCGGCTCGGCGTGGTTGAAGTAATGCACTTTTCCAGCGAAATCTTTTTCCCCGCTTTGTTCATACGCCAACACGACGCCGGATGTGCCGATGCTTGACATCATGCGGCCTTCTGCCAAAATGCCCGCGCCAACCGCGCCGCAAGCATTGTCCGCCCCACCGGCGAACACTTTCACCGATGACGGCAGCCCGGTCTGCTCGGCAATCTCCGGGCGCAGCGTCCCGACGAACGCCGTCGCTTCAACAAGCGGCGGGCAAAGCGAAAGATCGACGCCGACCGCCCGGGCGATCATCTCGCTCCACATTTTCGTTTCCATATCCAACAGCAACGTCCCCGCCGCATCCGATACATCCATCGCGATGTGCCCGGTCAAGCGGAAGCGGACGTAATCTTTCGGCAACAAAAACACCCGCGCCCGCTCGTACAGCTCGGGTTCGTGTTGTTTCACCCAAAGGAGCTTCGGCAAGGTGAATCCTTCAAGCGCCTGGTTTTTGGCGATTGCCAGCAGCGCGTCTTGGCCGACCTTTTCTTCAATGTCCCGACACTGTGCTGTCGTTCTCGTATCATTCCACAAAATCGCATTGCGCACGACGTTCCCGTCGTCATCAAGCAGCACAAGCCCGTGCATTTGTCCAGAAAAACTCAAGCCGACGATCGACTCCGGGGAAACGCCCGCCGTCTCCCAGACGCGGCGCAGTGCGACGATCGTTTTTTCCACCCAATCGTCGGGGCGCTGCTCGCTATAGCCGGAATGCGGCTGGTAGAGAGGATAGGACTCGGTCCATTCCCCTCTTACCTGCCCGTTTCGATCGACAAGCAATACTTTGACTGCACTCGTTCCTAAATCGACGCCAATGACGTATTCCAAAGTCATCCCTCTTTCACGAACGGGATACGCTCGGCACGCTGACTTCCAACAAATATTGGTTGAGCAGCGTTTTCAGCCGCTCTAAGCGGCCGGACGTATTGCGAATTTCGCCGAGCTGCAAGGCATACTCCTCGAGTTTTTTGAAATCGGCCGTTCCTTCGACAATTTCGCGGCCAATGCCTTCCGTATAGCTTTTGTACCGCTCTTCGATGAACTGTTCAAACACGCGGTCTTCCAACAATCGATGCGCGACTTTTAAGCCGATCGCAAAGCTGTCCATCCCGGCGATATGAGCGTAGAACAAATCTTCCGGTTCAAACGAGCCCCGCCGCACTTTCGCGTCAAAGTTCAAGCCGCCGCGTCCAAGGCCGCCGTTTTGCAAAATTTCGTACATCGCCAACGTCGTAGCGTACAAATCCGTCGGGAATTCGTCCGTATCCCAGCCAAGCAATGTATCCCCTTGGTTTGCGTCGACCGAGCCAAGCATGCCGTGAATGCGGGCGACGCGCAGTTCATGTTCAAACGTATGCCCGGCCAATGTCGCATGGTTCGCTTCAATATTGAATTTGAAATGATCTTTCAGCCCGTACGTTTGCAAGAACGCCAACGCCGTCGCGACATCAAAATCGTATTGGTGCTTCGTCGGCTCTTTCGGCTTCGGCTCGATCAAAAACTGGCCGTCAAAGCCGATTTCTTTCGCATAGTCGACCGCCATGTGCAAGAAGCGAGCCAAATTGTCAAGCTCCAGCTTCATGTCCGTGTTCAGCAGCGTCTCATAACCTTCCCGGCCGCCCCAGAACACGTAGTTTTCCGCTCCGAGCCGTTTGGCGATCTCCAACCCTTTTTTCACTTTCGCCGCCGCATAGGCGAACACATCGGCATTGCATGACGTTGCCGCCCCGTGAACGAAGCGTGGATGGCTGAACAAGTTCGCCGTATTCCACAGCAGTTTCGTTTTGCTTGTTTTCATGTACTCTTCAATCATATCGACGATTTCATCCAAGTTTTTGTACGTCTCGCTGAGCGTTTCCCCTTCCGGCGCGATGTCGACATCATGGAAGCAGAAAAACGGAACGTTCAGCTTTTCAAACAGTTCAAACGCCGCCTCCACGCGCGCCTTGGCCAAATCCATGCCGCTGTATTTGTCCCACGGGCGAATCATATTGCCGACGCCAAACGGATCCGATCCATCCCCCGTGAACGTATGCCAATAGGCGACCGAAAAACGCAAATGCTCCTCCATTGTTTTGTCGCCGACTTTTTCTTCCGGATTATAAAACTTAAACGCCAACGGATTGCGCGACTCCGGTCCTTCATATGGAATGTTTCCGATATTCGGGAAATACGCCATGTCCAAGTCCTCCTTAAATAAGCGAGAATGATTTGTTTCAGTTTTATTATAACGCTTTCATATTTGTTTGTCTATCATATAAACAAAGTATTCTCACCTGTAAAACCACAACTATGTTGGTTGAAGTTTTACAGGGGGGATGGGCATACGATCCCCCACACTCTAGATGTTACCGTTTTTTATTACGTAATGCTTTACATCCCGACACTTGTTATGATGACTTTCTGTTTCCACAACTGCTTTGATTTTAAAATTCAACTTAGTCAACACTAAATCGATACCTTGTCATCGACACCTGCTCCTTGTCAGCCGGCAATACGATCGACGGAAACTGCGGATGGTGAATGGCATCCGGAAGCCCTTGCGTTTCTAAGCAAATGCCGAGATATTTCCGCGACGGCACGCCGCCCAAATCCAACCCTTCCGGCAACTGGTTCGACGTGTACACGACGACGCCGACTTCATCCGTCTCGACGGTCAATATCCGCCCACTCTCTGGATCGGAAAGCACAATCTCTTTGTCATGATGCCGGTCGAGCCAAAACGGATGGTCATAGCCTCCGCCAACGAGTTCGATTTGCAGATGCCCGGATTCGACCGCCTCCCGTATCGTCTTTCCATTCCGCAAATCAAACGGCGTGCCGGCGACATCCAAGACGCGGCCTGTCGGAATCAACTCCTCATTCAGCTCCAACACACGGGAGCTTTGGATGGTCAGCGTGTGATCCAAAATATCACGCTTGCCGTTGCCGCTCAAGTTAAAATACGTATGGTTCGTCAAATTGACGAGCGTCGTTTTGTCCGAACGAGCCCGGTACGTGACGGTCCATTCGTTGTTATTATTGAGCCAATACGCTACTTGAACATGAACCGTTCCCGGATATCCCTCCTCCCCGTCCGGGCTTGTGTACGAAAAGACGATCCCAACCGCATCATCGCGCTGAACCGGTTCCGCCTGCCAAAGCACACGATGGAATCCGTTCGGGCCGCCGTGCAAGTGGTTGTTGTTCTCATTTTTCGCCAACCGGTACGTGACGCCATCAAGCTCAAAACTCGCCCCTTGAATGCGCCCCGCCACCCGGCCGATCACCGCCCCAAAATAAGGAGCGTTGGTTAAATACGGTTCAAACCGATCAAACCCAAGTACGACATTTTCGATATTGCCGTTCCGGTCTGGAACGCGGATGTCCGTCACGATGCATCCGTAGTTTGTCGCCGACAGTTCCATGCCGCGATCATTGACCAAGGTGAACAACAGAATATCGTTTCCATTAAGTTCGGACCACTTTTCGTATGTAATGTTCATCTCGATTCTCCTTCCTTATATAACTGTACGATCGCTCCCGTTTTCATCGATGTGCGGCAAGCATCGAGCGCCCGCGCCTGTTTGATCATGCGCTCCGGCGAATACAACAGCGGCGTCCCTTCGAGAATGGCGCGCGAAAAGTGCTCGATTTGCAGCGCGTATTGGTCGCCTGCCACCGTTTCCTCGCGCTCGCTGCCATCAGCCGTTACGATCGTAATCCGTCCCTCTCCACTATCCACATCCGGCCGATACGCCCGCGAAACAATGATTTTCCCCTTCGTGCCAATAACTTCGTATTCATTTTGCGGAAACATATCAAAACTGCACATGAACTGGGCAAAAACGCCATTTTCTATCCTCATCCAGCCGCTCGTCGTCAAATCGACCGAACGATGCGGATCAAAACGAGATTGGACGAACAGCTCAACGGGCTCGGCGTCAAGAATGTGTCTCGTCGAGTGCACGCAATAGCAGCCCACATCGAGCAGGCTTCCCCCGCCAAGCTCATCGTTCATGCGGATATTCGTTTCTCGGTCTTGCAAGTAAAAGGAGAAATGGGTGCGCATATACTTGACTTCGCCGATCTCGCCAGCGGCCAAAAGCTGTTTGACCCGTTCATGCTGCGGATGGAATTGGTACATGAATGCCTCCATAAATAAAACGCCGTTTTCCTCGCATCCCCCGATCATACGCCGGACATCCTCTTCGCATAAGGCGGCGGGTTTTTCGCAAAGCACGTGCTTTTTCTTCTTCGCTGCTTTGATTGTCCATTCGACGTGCAAGCTGTTGGGAAGCGGAATATACACTGCATCGACGTCACGATCATCGAGCAGCTTCTCATAGCTGTCATACGCCTTCGGAATCCCGAGTTCCCGCGCCACCTGATTGGCCTTTCCATTTTCACTGGCGATTGCCACAACTTCCGCATGACTCGTTCGGCGAATCGCCGGAATCATCACCTCTTTGGCAATAGCGGCGGTGCTGATGATGCCAAAGTGGACTTGGCGTTTCATTTTTCATTCTCTCCTTTCGATTTTCAAAGAGATAGGCTAGCATTAAAATGAGCTAGCCTCTTCCCGCTTTTTTACATCTTGAACTCAACTTGCCTTACTTTTACTTGAGATATCTGCCCAAACGGCGATAATTAAAATTAATCCTTTCACAATATATTGCCAGAAAGTTTCAATATTCATCATACTCATGCCATTGTCAATACTAGACATGATCAAGGCACCGACAATGGCACCCACAATATTTCCTCTTCCTCCCATGAGGCTTGTGCCCCCAATGACACAAGCCGCAATGGCGTCCAATTCGTACATTTCTCCGCTACTCACTGTCGCTGCATTGAGCCGACTTGTCAAGATAATACCAGCTATAGCTGAAAGAATTCCCATTAAAACGAAAACAGCTAACACAACGCGTTTAATGTTGATTCCAGACAAAGCAGCCGCTTCGATATTGCCCCCAATGGCATAAATATATCTCCCAAAAGGTGTTTTGACGGCAATGAATACAAAGATCATCGCCAATAAAACAACGATAAGCATCGGAATGGGGACGCCGTAATAACGGTTTAACATATATACCAACACCAAAATACAAAACGAGTAAAGTGTTGTTTTCCCATAGTGACTGATTTTTGGACTGAGCGTCAATCCTAATGCTTTCCGTTTTTTTCTATTTCGCTCGACAGAAACAAACAATAAAATGATGCCAATGGCCGCTAATATATAACCGATCACGTACGGAAGATAGCTATTGCCGATGGCTTCGAAACTGTTATCTAACGGAGCTACAGTTTCCCCATTGCTGATCCCAATCAAAATTCCGCGAAAAACAAGCATCCCCCCTAAGGTGACAATAAAAGCAGGAACATTCCGATAGGCCACCCACCAACCTTGCCATAACCCAATGAAGGCGCCAACCATAATAGCTATAAGAATAACAGGAACTGTCCCCCAACCATACCAAACTTGTAAAATGGCCGCAATTCCTCCAGTCAACCCAACTACCGATCCGACCGATAAATCAATATGACCCGCTATGATCACTAGCGTCATGCCAATCGCTAGAATAGATATGACGGACATTTGCATAAACAAATTGGATAAATTCCGTGATGATAGAAACTCCCCGTCAGTCAAAACGCCAAAAATCACAGCAATAACGATTAAAGCAACGATCAACGTATAAGAGTGCAAATCAAACTTCAACTGCAGTTTCTTCTCTTCCTTTCGATGATTTGATGTTGCCTCAATTGCTGATCCCTTCATCTTCTTTTCCCCCCTGTTGCACAAGCCATAATTTTTTCCTGTGTTGCCTCGTGATGTTGAAACTCTCCAACAAATTTCCCTTCCGACATAACCAAAATTCGGTCGGACATACCCATTACTTCCGGCAATTCAGATGAAATTAGAACAATACCGACGCCTTGTCGAGCGAGTTCATTCATAATTTTGTAAATCTCATACTTTGCTCCGACATCGATTCCCCGGGTCGGCTCATCTAAAATCAATATTTTCGGATTATTCAACAGCCATTTGCTCAACACGACTTTTTGTTGGTTTCCACCGCTTAATTGGGATACTTTTGCCTCTAAATTAGGAGCTTTTAATTTCATTTTTTTTGTCATTTCCTCCGCCCGCTTCACTTCTAAGGCATGGTCAATAATGTTTCGCTTTGCCACTTTTTTCAAAGCTACAAGTGTAGCATTCTGAATAATATCCATTTCTAAAACAAGACCATATTTTTTTCGATCTTCTGACACATAAGCCATACCGTATCGAATCGCTTCAGCAGGGCGATGAATCTCAACCTGCTTGCCGTCAATCCATACGTTTCCTTCTTTCTTTCCGTGGTAAACTCCAAATAGGCTAGTGAACAGCTCTGTTCTCCCTGAACCCATCAGTCCTGAAATTCCAAGAATTTCACCTGACCTCAAAGAAAATGACACATCTTCAATGATTTTTCTTCCTGTGCGTTCATCACTAACAGAATAATGATCCACTTTAAGCACTTCTCTGCCTATATCCCTGGGCTCGTACGGGTATAATTCATTCAGCTCCCGCCCTACCATCTTGGCAATAATCTGCTCTTCTGTCAGTTGATCAATAGGATCCGTACTGATCGTTTGTCCATCACGCAAGACAGTTACTGTATCAGCCAATTCCATCACTTCATTCAGCCTATGAGAAATATAAATACAAGTGACCCCTTGAGCGCGAAGATCACGGAGGATCTGTTTTAAAACTTCTACATCATTGTCCGTCAATGCTGCCGTCGGCTCGTCTAAAATAATAATTTTGGCATTTTTAGCCAATGCTTTGGCGATTTCAATTAATTGTTGCTTGCCGACGGTTAAGTTTCTAACCTTGGTTTCCGGATCAACATCTAAACCCACTTTCATTAGCCATTTTCGTGCCTCCGCATACACGCGGTTCCAGTCGATATACTTTCCTCTCATCAACTCATGACCGAGAAATAGATTCTCAGCGACACTCATTTCCTCGACAACCGCTAGTTCCTGATAAATAATAGCAATTCCTGCTTCCTGTGATTCTTTAATGTTTCGAAACTGGACCTCTTTCCCCTCTATATAAATCTTGCCATCATACGACCCATGCGGATAAACACCACTTAACACTTTCATTAAGGTTGATTTTCCTGCGCCATTTTCACCGCAAAGAGCGTGAATTTCCCCTTTGCGGACAGAAAAGGTCACTTTATCTAACGCTCGAACTCCCGGAAACTCTTTTGTAATCCCCTTCATCTCTAAAACGTATGGTTGCATCGATCCCACCCACCAATCTATCAAATTTAACAGGAAATGACGGACAGCATCCATATACCATCAGTCTGGAATGCTGTCCGTATACCGAATCACATCAGATTATGGCCTCGGCGGGCGTTTGTCCTCAGGTACATTTTTATATACTTCGTCATACGAATGGAATCCATCTTTAATAACAGTATCAATGACATTATCTTTATCTACCATAATGGGATCCAGTTTAATAAATGGCACATCTACTTTGCCGTTATTCACCGTTTCATCTGCTTGAATTTTTTCTCCTCTAGCCAACTGGACAGCGACTTCAGCCGCTTTGGTTGCAATGCTTTTGATCGGCTTATATACTGTCATAGATTGAGTTCCTTCCACGATCCGTTGCACAGCAGCCAAGTCGGCATCCTGACCAGAAATGGCTACTTTGCCGGCGAGTCCCTGAGCCTTTAATGCTTGGATTGCTCCACCTGCGGTACTATCATTCGATGCAACAATCGCATCAATTTGGTTTTTATTAGCCGTCAATGCATTTTCAATAATTCTCATTGCCTCAGAGGCCTGCCAGTCTTTAGCCCACTGATCCCCCACAACCTTGATATCACCTTTATCGATTAGTGGTTGCAATACCTTCATTTGTCCTTCTCTAAACATCTTGGCATTATTATCAGTCGGTGAGCCGCCTAACAAGAAGTAGTTCCCTTTAGGTACTTTTTTTACCAAGTAATCGGCCTGCATCTCCCCAACACGCACGTTGTCAAAAGACACATACGCATCGACATCTGCATTCATGATGAGACGGTCATAGGCAAGCACTTTGACTCCTTCTTTTTTAGCCTGTTGCACAACAGGGGATAAGGATTCCGTATTAACAGCTACAATGACTAAAACGTCAATTCCTTGAGATAACATATTTTGTATTTGGGATAATTGTTTCTCGCTATCCCCATTTGCTGACTGGACAATGACATCAGCTCCCAGCTTTTTCGCCTCTTCGACAAAGATATCACGGTCATGTTGCCATCTTTCCAGTGTAAGGTCGGATACAGAAAAACCAATTTTAATTTTTTTGTCTTGACTTGCCTGACCTCCACTGTTGTTTCCGCTTTCATTTTTGGCAACATCTTGCCCGCAGGCCGACAACAATAGGATGAGAAAGAGAAAAAGGAATAAGACAGGACTTAGGAACCTTGAAGCTTTCTTCATAATATCCCCCCTAATAGGTAGTAATTTTTAAAAACTTTCAAGAAACTTTCAAGTAAATTATAAAGCAATTTTATTTGTTTGTCCATAATACAAACAAAGTTTTTTCGAGTTATTCATCATAAAGTTTTGATCTTCATATCCGGAGACAAGGAGAGAAAAGAGAAAAGTTCTTGCCTTCTGTCACAAAAAAACACTGGCTAGGCTCTCTCATCCAACCAGTGTGTGTCGATTTGGCTTCTCATTCTTTCTCTTAATTATGACAAAAAATTTACATATTGAACAAAGTAAGCAATTGACCAATCGGATATTGCTAAAGGTAACATTCGGTAGAATAAATAATGAAAGATGACTTTTTTCGCATACTTAGTGAAAGTAACTATTCAGCCCGTACATAGAAAAAATTTACGAGAGCCGGTTTGTTCGTACCTTCCTTGTCTATACTAATTACCATCATAGACATGGGAGGTGAACACAATGGCAAATGTTGCTTTTGGCTTCCAAGAAGCGGTCTTCACACTCGAAAGCATGGTGGCAAACATCGAACGTCAAGCACAGACCATCGAAAAACTCATCAACGAAAATAAACAGTTAAGACAAGAAAACCAGCAATTGAAAGCACGTATTGC
>NZ_MVKA01000004.1:45000-97773 GCF_002042905.1 Geobacillus sp. LEMMY01 | reverse complement strand
GGACGCACCGCTGGTGTACCAGTTGTCCCGCCAGGGGCACCGCTGGGTAGCTATGTGCGGACGGGATAAGCGCTGAAAGCATCTAAGCGTGAAGCCCCCCTCAAGATGAGATTTCCCACCGCGCAAAGCGGGTAAGATCCCTCGAAGATGACGAGGTCGATAGGTCCGAGGTGGAAGCGTGGCGACACGTGGAGCTGACGGATACTAATCGATCGAGGGCTTGACCTATGAGCGGCTTCTTCCGACGGTTATCTAGTTTTGAAGGAATGAATTTCCTTCTTGACATTGTTTATTTTTCAAGTATAATAAATGATGTCAAAATCCAAACGCTTGCCTAGTGGCTATGGCGGAGGGGAAACACCCGTTCCCATCCCGAACACGGAAGTTAAGCCCTCCAGCGCCGATGGTAGTTGGGGCCAGCGCCCCTGCAAGAGTAGGTCGCTGCTAGGCAATAAACGAGCAGCCAGTTGCATTGGTGCAATTGGCTGCTTTCGTTTTTTGAGGAAAAAACGATAAGGACCCGCTCAATGTCTCTCTTCCTTTCATCTACTAGTATAGAATGTTAGCAATGTGGGAAACATAGAGGATGGGAGGTGGAGAGCGTGAGGACATCAATAGCAGACCGGAATCAACGCGAACATGTATGCATCGTTTGTGAACAGGAAAAAAAGGAAGGGATTTTCCTTTTTGGCCATTTTCTTTGTTTGGACTGCAATCGGGCGATTGTGCAAACGAATACGGATGACCCGAACTACTCGATTTATGTGCGGCAGTTGCGCAAAATGTTTACATCGAAAATTCACTCGTAATCAGGGCCTGCATTTGGGCCTGTTTTTATTTGCGATTGACGCGACTCGTGCGTTTTTTCGGGCGTTTGTGATACTATATGTTTGATGTTTCTCCTGTATATCCCATGCATTTCGGCAGTCTGCCCGGATGATGGCCGTTCTTGGACAGACAGCAAGGAAAGAGGATGATGATGGATCAAACGAAAACTCCTTTATATGACGCCCTCGTGCACCATTGGGCGCGCCGCCCGGTTTCGTTTCACGTGCCGGGACATAAATACGGCGCTTTGTTTTCGGAACGAGGGAGAGATATGTTTGCGCCGCTGTTGGCGTTGGATGCGACGGAAATTTCCGGTTTGGATGACTTGCATCATCCTGAGTCGGTGATTGCCGAGGCGCAGGCGCTGGCGGCGGAGCTGTATGGCGTTAGGGAGACGTTTTTCCTTGTGAACGGTTCGACGGCAGGGAATTTGGCAATGATCGCCGCCGTGTGTGATGGAAAGAGGAAGAAAGTGATTGTGCAACGCAATTGCCATAAATCGGTGATGCATGCATTGCAACTCATGGGGGCCACTGCTGTTCTACTTGCCCCCGAGTTTGATCGTGATGTGTGTGTCGCTTCGCACATTCGTCCTGAAGCGGTCAAAGAGGCGTTGGCGCTTCATGGTGATGTTGCTGCGGTTGTATTGACGAACCCAAATTATTATGGAATGGCCGCCGATTTGACAGAAATCGTCCGTCTAGTTCATGAACATGGCATTCCGGTGCTGGTTGATGAGGCGCATGGCGCCCATTTCGTTGTCGGTCCCCCGTTTCCGACATCGGCGCTTCGCTATGGCGCCGATGTCGTCGTGCAGTCGGCGCATAAAACGTTGCCGGCGATGACGATGGGAGCGTTTTTGCATGTGAACAGCGAGCGGGTTGATCTTGAACGATTGAAGTATTTTTTGCAGTTGTTTCAGTCAAGCAGCCCGTCTTACCCGATTATGGCGTCGCTCGATTTGGCGCGGAGTTATGTCGCCCAGCTTTCAAAAAGCGATGCGGCGGCGATCGTGGCAGAAATTGAGGAGTTTAAAGCAGCCCTGGCGGATATTGACGGGGTGGCAGTCGTTTGTTCCCGCCATTTTGGCGTACAGACCGACCCGCTGAAAGTAACGGTGCAGACGCGCTGTTCCTTGACCGGGTATGAACTGCAGCGTCGGCTTGAGCGCGAAGGGGTGTTTGTCGAGCTCGTTGATCGAATGAACGTGCTTTTCGTTTGCCCGCTGGCGGTAACCGGGCGGCTTCAGGAAGCGGCGGAGAAAATCAAACGAGCGTGGCGCGATTTGCCAGATGGCGAGGCGCCGGTGTGTGACGCTTCGCCTTTTCTCGGCCCGCCGCTATCGGTTTTAGTCCCGTATGATGAATTGCGCCATTTGCGGACAAAAGCTGTGGCGCTCGAGGAAGCTGAAGGACATATAGCGGCGGAAACGGTTATTCCATATCCGCCTGGGGTGCCGCTCGTGTGGATCGGAGAACGGATCGGCCGCAGCCATATTGAACAGATCCGCCAGCTTCTTTGTCAGCGGGCGCACATACAAGGCGGAAGCCGGCTGAAAGATGGTCAATTGGTTGTATACGAATAGGGAGGATGGAAAGGATGCCGCGAGTGATGAACGGATGCTTTTTTTCGTTTGAAGGGCCGGAAGGAGCGGGCAAAACGACGATGATCAGCAAATTGGAGTCGTTGTTGCGTGAGCGGGGGATTGACGTCGTGGCGACGAGGGAACCGGGCGGAGTGCGCATTGCCGAGGCGATTCGCTCAATCATTTTAAACCGCGATTATACGGAGATGGACGGGCGGACGGAGGCGCTTTTGTATGCGGCGGCGCGCCGACAGCATTTGCTTGAGAAAATCGTGCCGGCGCTTGAGGCTGGGTGCGTCGTCCTTTGCGACCGGTTTGTTGATAGCTCCCTCGCCTACCAGGGATTTGCCCGCGGGCTTGGCATTGAAGAAGTATGGAAAATTAATGAGTTCGCTATTGATGGGTATATGCCGTCGCTGACGATTTATTTTGATATCGATCCGCAAATTGGGCTTGAACGAATCCGGCGAAATCGCGGCCGGGAAGTGAATCGGCTTGACCTTGAAACGTTGTCTTTTCATGAGAAGGTGCGAGAAGGGTATCGGGAACTCGCCAGACGGTTTGCCGACCGCATTGTCGTCATCGACGCGAACCGCCCGCTTGATGATGTATTCGCCGAAACAACGGCCGCGGTGCTTTCCCGCTTGAAAGGAAGATGACAGCGCCATTTCCATGAATCCGACCGTGATGATTCCTAGCGGACATGATAGAATAGAAATAAGAAATAAGGAAGAGTGATGGCGATGCGATGGGAACAGCTAGCGAAACGCCAGCCGGTGGTGGCGAAAATGCTGCAAAGCGGCTTGGAAAAAGGGCGGATTTCTCATGCGTACTTGTTTGAGGGGCAGCGGGGGACGGGCAAAAAAGCGGCCAGTTTGTTGTTGGCGAAACGTTTGTTTTGTCTGTCCCCAATCGGAGTTTCCCCGTGTCTAGAGTGCCGCAACTGCCGGCGCATCGACTCCGGCAACCACCCCGACGTCCGGATGATCGGCCCGGATGGAGGATCAATCAAAAAGGAACAAATCGAATGGCTGCAGCAAGAGTTCTCGAAAACAGCGGTCGAGTCGGATAAAAAAATGTACATCGTTGAGCACGCCGATCAAATGACGACAAGCGCTGCCAACAGCCTTCTGAAATTTTTGGAAGAGCCGCATCCGGGGACGGTGGCGGTATTGCTGACTGAGCAATACCACCGCCTGCTAGGGACGATCGTTTCCCGCTGTCAAGTGCTTTCGTTCCGGCCGTTGCCGCCGGCAGAGCTCGCCCAGGGACTTGTCGAGGAGCACGTGCCGTTGCCGTTGGCGCTGTTGGCTGCCCATTTGACAAACAGCTTCGAGGAAGCACTGGCGCTTGCCCAAGATAGTTGGTTTGCCGAGGCGCGAACATTAGTGCTACAATGGTATGAGATGCTGGGCAAGCCGGAGCTGCAGCTTTTGTTTTTCATCCACGACCGCTTGTTTCCGCATTTTTTGGAAAACCATCAGCTTGACCTTGGACTTGATTTGCTTTTATATTTATACCGCGATTTGTTGCATATTCAAACCGGGCAAATGGACGGCGTGTTATACCGCGATCAGCTGAACCGCCTGCAACGATGGGCGCTTGCTTGCCCGCAGCGGCGGATTGTGGCTGGCATGGAAGCGATTTTACAAGCGAAAACGCGTTTAAATACAACGAATATGAGCACGGCGTTGCTTGTTGAGCAGCTCGTTCTTCAATTAAAGCGGTAAAGGAGGGAGAGCCGTTGTATACGGTAGTCGGCGTTCGTTTTAAAAAAGCAGGGAAAATTTATTATTTTGACCCTGGCGATGCCGTTATTCCCGTCGGCGAATTCGTCATTGTTGAGACGGCGCGCGGCATTGAGTACGGAAAAGTCGTCATCGCCAATAAACAAGTCGACGAAAACGACATCGTGATGCCGCTCAAAAAAGTGATCCGTGTGGCGAATGAGAAAGATAAATGGGTTGTGGAAGAAAACAAAAAGGCGGCGCGCGAGGCGTATGACATTTGCTTGCGCAAAGTGGAGGAGCACGGGCTCGAAATGAAGCTCGTCGATGTGGAATATACGTTTGACCGCAATAAAGTGATCTTTTATTTCACTGCCGATGGGCGCGTCGATTTCCGCGAGCTTGTGAAGGACTTAGCGTCGATTTTCCGCACGCGCATTGAGCTGCGGCAAATCGGGGTGCGCGACGAGGCGAAAATGCTTGGCGGCATCGGGCCGTGCGGCCGCATGCTTTGTTGTTCGACGTTTTTAGGCGATTTTGAACCGGTGTCGATCAAAATGGCGAAAGATCAAAACTTGTCGCTCAATCCGACGAAGATTTCCGGGCTGTGCGGCCGGCTGATGTGTTGCCTGAAATATGAAAACGAAGAGTATGAGACGGCGAAAGAACAACTCCCGGATTTAGGGGAATATGTCGAAACACCGCACGGCTTCGGCAAAGTCGTCGGCTTGAACATTTTAGAGCGGGTGCTGCAAATCGAGCTTCCAGAATTCGGACGGGTCGTCGAATATACACTCGATGAGCTGATGAAAAACGGGACGTTGTCCATTCGCGTCGCAGATTAATTTGGGGTGGGGCCAGTGGAAAAAGTAGATAAAAAAGAAGTGTTTCGATCAGTGGCCAATATGGAAGAGCAACTTAGTTATTTTTACCGCGAGCTGGTGCAGCTGAAACAGCGCGTAACGGAGCTGTTAGAAGAGAATCACCAGCTGCAAATCGAAAATGCTCATTTGCGCCGTCGGCTTGAACAATTGTCAGAAGCATGGGAAGAAGGCAAACGAAAAGGGGACAAACATGGCAAAAAACTCATCGACATTGGCGAAGGGTATGACAATTTAGCCCGCCTTTACCAAGAAGGGTTTCATATTTGTCACATCCATTACGGAAGCGTTCGCACCGAGGGCGATTGTTTGTTTTGCTTGTCGTTTTTGAACAAAAACTAAAGGCAGCGCCACCCTTTCCGTTTCGGAAAGGTTATTTTTTTCAATGGAGGATCGTGCGTCATGGTGAAATTGTACGAGGATGAACGGCTCGATTATTTGTTTAACGAAGAGCTCCGCATCATTCAAAGTCCATCTGTATTTTCGTTTTCCCTTGATGCCGTGCTCCTTGCTCATTTTGCCTATATGCCGATTCAAAAGGGGCAGATTGTTGATTTGTGCACGGGCAACGGGGTGATTCCCCTCTTGTTGAGCCGGCGAACAAAAGGGACGATCATCGGCATTGAAATTCAAGAACGGCTTTGCGACATGGCGAGGCGAAGCGTGCAATACAACGGGCTTGAAGGACAAATCGAGATTATACACGGCGACATTAAAGAAGCGCCGCAACGGATCGGTTACAGCCGGTACGATGTCGTCACGTGCAACCCCCCGTATTTTCCGGCAGTCGGCAAAGACGAACTGAGCAAAAATGAACATATCGCCATCGCCCGCCATGAAATTTATTGCACCCTAGAGGATGTGATTCGCGTCAGCAGCCAGCTGTTGAAGCAAGGAGGGAAGGCGGCGTTCGTCCACCGGCCCGGGCGGCTGCTTGACCTTGTGACGCTCATGCGCCAATACCGTCTTGAGCCGAAACGGCTCCGCTTTGTGTACCCGAAAGCGGGCAAAGAGGCGAACATGATTTTAATTGAAGGGACAAAAGATGCAAGCCCGGACTTAAAAGTGTTGCCTCCGCTTGTCGTGTATGATGAGAATAACGAATATACCGAGGAGACGAAGCGGATCTTATATGGCATTATTTCATCTTAAAGGGGCGGAACAAGGATGCTTTGGCAGCAAAAAAGTTTTACCGAACAAACGGAACAAGGGACACTGTACATCGTGCCGACGCCGATCGGCAATTTGGAGGATATGACGTTTCGTGCGGTTAGGACGCTTCAGGAAGCTGACGTCATCGCCGCCGAAGACACAAGGCAGACGAAAAAGCTGCTCGCTCATTTCGACATCCATACGCCGCTCGTCAGCTACCATGAGCATAATAAATACGCGAGCGGCCGGCAGCTTGTCGAATGGCTGAAGGAAGGAAAAACGGTGGCATTGGTGAGCGACGCCGGGATGCCCGGCATTTCCGATCCGGGCTATGAGCTTATTGCTGCGGCGCTTGCCGAGCGCTGCCGCGTCGTCCCTCTTCCTGGAGCGAACGCGGCATTGACAGCGCTTGTCGCCTCCGGGCTGCCCACGGACCGCTTTTTGTTTGTCGGCTTTTTGGAACGGGCGAAAAAAGAGAAAAAAGAGCAGTTGCTGTCGTTAAAAACAGCGGCGGAGACGTTAATTTTTTATGAGGCGCCCCACCGCCTGAAAGAAACGCTCGCTCTCATGTATGATATATTCGGCAATCGGCGCATCGCTCTTGGCCGCGAGCTGACGAAACGGTTTGAGGAGTTCATCCGTGGCGATTTAAGTGATGTGGTCGCCTGGGCGGAAGAACATGACATCCGCGGCGAATTTTGCCTCATTGTCGAAGGGGCGCGAGACGGGAATAAACAAGAGCAAGAGGGAGAGGAATGGTGGCAGCCGCTTTCGCTTGTCGAACATGTCGATTATTATATTCGCGAGCACAGCCTTTCCGTCAAGGAGGCGGTGAAACAGGCGGCCAGTGATCGAAATATGTCGAAACGCGACGTTTATCGGCAGTATCATCAACAGCAAGAAGAAGAAAAAAAAGAGTTTCTCTGAAGCCAGAGAAACTTTTTTATTCTTTTTCTTTGTCCGCTGCTGCTTCTAGATGCTGTTGGATCTCCTGCAGCAAAATTTCCGCGCCTTCGCGGCTTAAAATGATTTTGCCGCCGGCCAGTTTGAAGTTGTCGTCCGACACTTCGCCGGTGACGACACACGTCATGTTCGGCTTATACTTTTTCAAAATGATGCGGTCATCGTCAACATAAATTTCCAACGCATCTTTTTCGTTAATATCCAACGTACGTCGCAGCTCAATCGGAATGACGACGCGGCCTAACTCATCGACTTTACGCACGATCCCTGTCGATTTCATCGTCGATTCTCCTCTCCGCAAAAAAGTTTTTTGTCGTTTATTCGTCAATATTCGACAAATTTCCTACAACCTAATCATATCAGTGTTTCCATTAAGCGTCAATCCTTTAATATGTAAAATTTTAAAAAAATGTATATTGTTATTTCAAAAAAAAGTTTGTTTAGAAAGAAAGGAGAAAACGAATAAATTTGCCTATCTAAACTCTATCCTTATATAATAAATTCGCAGCGAAGGTTGAAAATGCAGCGGTATTTTTGCTGGTTTGGGTATATTTTTTCAGCCCACGAGAAATAGATGTTTTTGTAGAATGAAAAAATTATGTAAAATAGAAGTAACGCCGCTCTCGTCGCCGGACGAGGGCTTTTGTGCTCAACAGTACGAGGGAGGGCCTAACCGATGGAGAAAAAAACGTTTTATTTGACGACGCCGATTTATTACCCGAGTGACCGCCTGCATATCGGTCATGCTTACACAACGGTGGCGGGGGACGCCATGGCTCGCTATAAACGGCTGCGCGGCTACGATGTCATGTATTTGACCGGCACCGATGAGCATGGGCAAAAAATTCAGCGCAAGGCGGAAGAAAAAGGAATAACGCCGCAGCAATACGTCGACGAGATCGTCGCTGGCATTCAGGAGCTATGGAAGAAGCTCGACATTTCCTACGACGATTTTATTCGCACAACGCAGGAGCGGCATAAAAAAGTCGTCGAACAAATTTTCGCCCGTCTTGTCGAACAAGGCGATATTTATTTAGGCGAATATGAGGGCTGGTATTGTACGCCGTGCGAATCGTTTTACACCGAGCGGCAGCTTGTGGACGGCAACTGTCCGGACTGCGGCCGGCCTGTTGAGAAAGTGAAAGAAGAGTCTTATTTCTTTCGGATGAGCAAATACGTCGACCGCTTGTTGCAATATTACGAAGAAAACCCCGATTTTATCCAACCGGAATCGCGGAAAAATGAGATGATCAACAACTTCATTAAGCCGGGGCTTGAGGATTTGGCCGTGTCGCGGACGACGTTCGATTGGGGCATTAAAGTGCCAGGCAATCCGAAACATGTCATCTATGTCTGGATCGACGCGCTCGCCAATTACATCACAGCGCTCGGCTACGGCACGGACAACGATGAAAAGTTCCGCAAATATTGGCCGGCCGACGTCCATTTGGTCGGCAAAGAAATTGTCCGTTTCCATACAATTTATTGGCCGATTATGCTGATGGCGCTCGGCTTGCCGTTGCCGAAAAAAGTATTCGGCCATGGCTGGTTGCTGATGAAGGATGGAAAAATGTCCAAATCGAAAGGCAATGTCGTCGACCCAGTGACGCTCATCGACCGGTATGGGCTTGATGCGCTCCGCTATTATTTGCTGCGGGAAGTGCCGTTCGGCGCTGATGGCGTGTTTACGCCGGAAGGATTTATTGAGCGCATCAACTATGACTTAGCCAACGACTTAGGCAACTTGTTGCACCGTACCGTAGCGATGATCGAGAAATATTTCAACGGTGTTATTCCGCCATACCGCGGGCCGAAAACACCGTTTGACCAAGAGTTGGCGCAAACGGCGCGCGAAGTGGTGCGTCAATACGAAGAAGCGATGGAGGGGATGGAGTTTTCCGTCGCTCTCGCCGCTGTTTGGCAGTTGATTAGCCGGACGAACAAATACATCGATGAAACGCAGCCATGGGTGTTGGCGAAAGACGAACAGAAACGGGATGAGCTTGCCGCCGTCATGACCCACTTGGCTGAATCCCTTCGCCATACGGCGGTGCTGCTTCAGCCATTTTTGACGCGCACGCCGGAGCGCATCTTCGCCCAGCTCGGCATCACGGACCGTTCGTTGAAAGAGTGGGACAGCTTATACGATTTCGGCCTCATTCCGGAAGGGACAAAGGTGCAAAAAGGAGAACCGCTCTTCCCACGCCTCGACATCGAAGCGGAAGTGGAGTACATTAAGGCGCATATGCAAGGGGGCAAACCGGCCGCCGAGCCGGTAAAAGAGGAAAAAAAAGCAGCGGAGGCGGCGGAAATTTCGATTGACGAGTTTGCCAAAATCGATTTGCGCGTCGCTGAAGTCATCCATGCCGAACGGATGAAAAACGCCGATAAGCTGTTGAAGCTTCAGCTTGACCTTGGCGGCGAGAAGCGGCAAGTGATCTCCGGCATTGCTGAGTTTTACAAGCCAGAAGAACTCGTCGGCAAAAAAGTCATTTGCGTCGCCAATTTAAAACCAGCCAAGCTTCGCGGCGAATGGTCGGAAGGCATGATTCTAGCCGGAGGCAGCGGCGGGGAGTTTTCGCTGGCGACGGTTGATCAATACGTGCCGAATGGAACGAAAATCAAATAATCGTTTGCTTGGCAGGGGGGTGTTGCGCTTGACACCTCCTTGTCGCTATTTTGTAATGGAAATGTTAACGAATTGTGACGTATGTAACCAATTTCTATGCTACACTTAACATCAAGGTGGAAAAGAGGGCATTGGTATGCTGTTTGATACGCACGCACATTTGAATGCGGTCCAATACGAAGAAGATTTGGAACAAGTCATTGAACGCGCTCGCGATGAAGGGGTTTCACACATTGTCGTCGTCGGATTTGACCGTCCGACGATCGATCGGGCGATCGAGCTGGCCGAGCGGTATCCGTTTATTTATGCGGCGGTTGGCTGGCATCCGGTCGATGCGATCGAGATGACGGACGATGACTTGCAGATGATTGAACAGCTCGCCGCCCACCCGAAAGTCGTGGCGCTCGGCGAGATGGGGCTTGACTACCATTGGGATAAATCGCCGAAAGACGTGCAACAAGAGGTGTTTCGGCAGCAAATCCGGCTGGCTAAAAAGGTGAAGTTGCCGATCATCATTCATAACCGTGAGGCGACGGCGGATATTTTAAAAATTTTGCAGGAGGAAAACGCCGCCGAAGTCGGCGGGATTATGCATTGCTTCAGCGGCAGCGTCGAGGTGGCCAAACAGTGCATGGACATGAATTTTCTCATTTCCCTTGGCGGACCGGTCACGTTTAAAAACGCGAAAAAACCGAAGGAAGTGGCGAAGGAGATTCCGCTCAGCCATTTATTGATCGAAACCGACTGTCCATATTTAACGCCTCACCCTTTCCGCGGCAAACGAAACGAGCCGAGCTATGTCAAATACGTTGCCGAAGCGATCGCACAGATCAAAAACATTTCTTTTGCCGAAGTAGCGGAAACAACGGCGGAAAATGCCAAAAAATTGTTCGCCATCGACCGCTAAAATTAGGCGTCGGATCATCGGGAGGCTTGTCGAAAAAGCGGCGAAAACGAAAAAGTTCTACAAATTCGGCGAAAATGAGCTAATTGTCTGTCGACAAGTCTTCCTTCCTTTTTCACTGAATTTTCTGCATAATAGAGTATGCTTGTGCGTACATGTTAAAGGGAGAGGGGAATTCCAGAGGAAAAGGAGGCGTTTCTTCTGATGTTGCCGAATAGGAGGAAATGGATGGACTTATGGAGGAAAAACGTGACCGTCACAGCGGGTGGGTTTCTCGCCATCTCCGCGACGACAGGGGTTGCCGGATATGAGATGGCCAAAGATGATGTGACGCTGATCAAAAACGGAAACAAACAAGAAATTCGCACTCATGCGAAAACGGTGAAAGAACTGCTTGCGGAGCAAAACATTCAACCGCGCAAAGAAGATTATATTTATCCGTCTCTGCATTCGCCGATCACCGACGATCTCCATATCATTTGGGAAGCGAGCAAAGAAGTGACGCTGACGGTCAATGGGAAAAAGAAAAAGATATGGACGACGGCCGATACAGTCGCGGAGTTGCTCCGTTCGCAGCACGTGGCGGTCGGGCCGCATGACAAAGTGGCGCCGGCGCTTTCGGCGAAAATTCAAAAAGGTATGGACATCGGCGTTGAAAAGGCGTTTCCAGTCCACGTCAATGTCGGCGGTAAACAACAGCAGGCATGGACGACTTCGACTACGGTCGCTGACTTTTTGAAGCAGCAAGGGATTCAGCTAGGTCAACTCGATCGGATAGAGCCCTCCTTGCAGGAAACGGTCAAAGAACAGATGACCATTCGCGTAATCCGAGTAAAAAAAGTCACCGATGTAGTGGAAGAACCCGTCGACTTTGCCGTGGTGACAAAACGGGACGACTCATTGCCGAAAGGAGAGCGGCGCGTCATTCAGCCTGGGGAAAAAGGAACGGTTCAAAAAATGTATGAGGTGACGTTGGAAAACGGCAAAGAAACGGCGCGCAAACTGATCGCTACGAAAACGTTAAAAGAAAGCAAGGCGCGCATTGTCGCCATCGGCACGAAAACTGTGCGCCCGGCTGCCGCGCCCGACCGCCCGTCCTCGCGCGGCTCGGACCATGCCGCGAAGGAATTTTACGTCACCGCCACCGCCTACACCGCTTATTGTGCAGGCTGTTCAGGCATAACAAGCACAGGCATCAACTTGCGCAAAAATCCTTCCGCTAAAGTGATTGCGGTCGACCCGTCCATCATCCCCCTTGGGTCGAAAGTGTATGTGGAAGGATACGGATATGCCATTGCCGCTGACACCGGCTCAGGCATCCGTGGATATAAAATTGATGTGTTTTTCCCGGAACGGTCGGATGCGTTTCGTTGGGGCAGAAAGCGCGTGAAAATACGGGTATTGCCATAGAGATGCGATAGGAGAACGAAGCGGAGGGTTTTTTCCCTCTGCTTTTTTTCGCTATAATGGCATTGTGCCGCGACAGTGCGCGCCGTTTCTGCTAAATTAGACGGCGCAAACGGAAAAAAAGTTTCAGCGAAATTCAAAAAATAATAAAAGGAATAAAGCGGCTTTCGGCGATGATCCGCCTTACTTTTGATTTTACCGGAAAGGAGGCATTGCAGAAATAGGAAAAAGGGACGATTCCGTTGTTTCTGCAATGGGAGGATGAAGATCAAAGAAGTGATCGTTGTGGAAGGAAAAGATGATACGGCGGCGATCCGGCGCGCCGTCGATGCTGATACAATCGAGACAAACGGAGCAGCGGTGGGCGCGGATGTCATTGAGCGGATCAAGCTGGCGAAAGAGCGCCGCGGCGTAATCATTTTTACCGATCCCGATTTTCCCGGCGAAAAAATTCGCCGCACGATTGCCGAACAGGTGCCGGGGTGCAAGCATGCCTTTTTGCCGCGCGAGGCGGCCAAAGCGAAAAACGGCAAAGGCATCGGGGTTGAGCACGCGTCCCCTGACGAAATCCGTCAGGCGCTCGCCAACGTGTATGAAGAGGCGTCGGATTGGAAGGAAGAAATTACGTTTGCTGAACTGATCGAGGCTGGGTTGATCGGCGGCGCGATGGCGCGCCAGCGGCGGCAGCGTCTCGGGGAGGAGCTGAAAATCGGCTATGCGAACGGTCGGCAGTTTCATAAGCGGCTGCAAGTGTTCCGCATTTCCCGTGATGCTTTTTATGCCGCGTTAGCGCGCGTGATGCAGGAGGAGGCGGACGATGTATAAAGATATTGCAACACCGGGGCGGACGAAAGAAATTTTGGATCGATATGGCTTTTCGTTTAAAAAGAGCCTTGGGCAAAACTTTTTGATCGATGCGAACATTTTGCGGAAAATCGTGGATGTTGCCGACATCTCCCCTGATACAGGAGCGATTGAAATCGGACCGGGCATCGGAGCGTTGACGGAACAATTGGCGCGGCGGGCGAAAAAAGTCGTCGCTTTCGAAATCGACGGCCGACTGTTGCCCATTTTGGCCGACACGCTGTCTCCTTATGACAATGTGCGCATCTTTCACCAAGATGTATTAAAGGCCGACTTGCATGCCGTCATCGCCGAGGAATTGGCTGATGTAAGCGACCGGATGGTCGTCGCCAACTTACCTTATTATGTGACGACACCGATCATTATGAAGCTGCTAACCGAGCGGTTGCCGATCCGCGGCATGGTCGTCATGCTGCAAAAAGAAGTCGCCGACCGTCTTGCCGCCAAGCCGGGGACGAAAGATTACGGCTCGCTGACGATCGCTGTGCAGTATTATACTGAAGCGGAAGTCGTCATGACGGTGCCGCGCACCGTCTTTATGCCGCAGCCGAACGTTGATTCTGCTGTCATCCGGCTCGTAAAGCGGCAGCGTCCGCCTGTTGTTGTCGACGATGAGGGCGTGTTTTTCCAAGTGGTGCGGGCAAGCTTCGCCCAGCGCCGCAAAACGCTGTTCAACAACTTAACAAACAATTTGCCGGGAGGAAAAGAGAACAAAGAGCAAATTGAACGAGCGCTCGCTGCTTTGGGCATTGACCCGCGCCGCCGCGGAGAGACGCTTGACATCGCTGAGTTTGCTTCATTAAGCAACGCGTTGGCGCCGCTTTTCGGCAAGTGAAGGAGTCGCAAAGAAAGCGCTCCTCTGGGGGGCAGCGGTCTTTTCGTCAAGCAAAGCCATTCAAACAGGCGTCTATCACCTATTGTCCGCACGTGCATATCGTATGGATGACAACGATTATGCAATGGAGTGAGCGGTGATGGACGTCATTAAAATCGGCGATATTGTCGCCCGCAAGTCTTACCAATGTGATTTATTGTTCCGAGTCATTGATATGAAAGAGAAAAACGGCGAGTGGGAAGCGATTTTGTATGGTGAAGATGTGCGCCTCGTCGCGGACGCTCCGTGCAGTGATTTAGTCGTCATCGATGAGCGGGAGCAGCAGGAACGGAAAAAGCGGGAAATCGAGCTGATCGAACAATCGTATCGGCTTTTTCGCCAAGATTATCAGGCGATCAAGCAAAAAGTCGAATATCGGGCGACCGGCGGATACCGGGTGGAGAAAGATTTTTTTCAAATTCCGGGGCGCGTCCTCCATTTGGATGGCGACCCGTTATATTTGCGCAAATGCATGGATTTGTATGAACGGATCGGCGTGCCGGTGCACGGCATTTACTGCGAGGAAAGCGAAATGCCGGAAAAAGTCGGCTACTGGATTGAGCAGTTTCGCCCTGATATTTTAGTCATCACCGGGCATGATTCGTATTCGAAGTCGAAAGGAAAGGTGCATGAGTTAAAAGCGTACCGCCATTCGCGCCATTTTGTGCAAACGGTGAAAGAGGCGCGCAAAAAAGTGCCCCATTTGGATCAACTGATCATTTTCGCCGGCGCCTGCCAGTCGCACTTTGAATCGCTCATCCGCGCTGGAGCAAATTTTGCCAGTTCGCCGGCGCGGGTGAACATTCATGCTCTTGACCCCGTCTACATTGTGTCGCGCCTCAGCTTCACCCCGTTCACCGAAACGGTCGACGTATGGGATGTGCTGCGCAACACGTTAACCGGGGAAAAGGGGCTTGGTGGGGTGGAAACGAAAGGCGTGCTCCGCACCGGGATGCCGTTTCGCCTTGTTGAGGATCGAGAGGAAAACCGCCGCAGTTGATGGGCGGTTTTTTCTATACGTCCGTCGCATTTTTTTACAAAAAAGTTCCACATCACACATAAAAAGAAGGATATTGTAGAAAAATATACATTGACAGAAATAAAAATGCCCTGATATAATCTTTATTTTTTGACTTTAGACGCCATCTTTGTTATAATTGCAAATAGTGAGGTGGATGATGAATGCCAAAGACTTTATCCGATATTAAAAAAACGCTGGATTCGAATATCGGGAAACGGTTGACGCTGCGGGCCAACGGCGGACGCAGAAAAATGATTGAGCGTTGTGGTATTTTGGCGGAAACATATCCATCCGTATTTGTCATTGAGCTGGATCAAAAAGAGAATTCGTTTGAACGCGTATCGTTCAGTTACGCCGACGTATTGACAGAGACGGTAAAGTTGACGTTTTGGGATGATGAGCAAGCAGGGGGGCAGTAGACAGATTTGTTTGCTGCTTTTTGTTTTTTCATAAAACCGCCCCCTTTATTTCATACTAAAACTGCCGCAGCCGCCTTTTGCCTTGACAAATGCAAAGCCGGCTTGTTGATGCGCCGGCGGGTTGCCAAACGTTTCATGCCATAGCGCCAATGAACATGGAAAGGGGTTGCTGACATTGGGTCGACGCCGCGGGGTTATGTCGCAACGCTTGAAAGAAGAGCTGGCGAAAGAGTTGGGCTTTTACGATGTCGTGCAACGTGAGGGATGGGGCGCCATCCGCGCGAAAGACGCAGGGAACATGGTCAGATTGGCGATTGAACGGGCGGAACGGCAGCTGGCCGGAACAACGGAATAGCGCCGGCAGCGGGGCGTGTTGCGGCGAGGGTGTCCCGAACGGGGCGCCCTTTTTTGCATACATATATTGTTTGGCGTCGTCGCCAGAACATGGTAATATGATAAAATGGGTTGACGAAAGAAAGGCGGATGAGACGGGGCAAAGACGGCGGAGACGGAAAGCAGCCGATGGATGCCGATCCGCTTATTCATGATTGCGCGTGGAAGTAGGTGAGGATGAGTGAGGTTGTCGATAAAAGCGCCGGCGAAAATCAATTTATCACTCGACGTTCTTTATAAGCGCCCGGATGGTTACCATGAAGTGAAAATGGTGATGACGACGATCGATTTGGCCGATCGCATTGAGCTTGTCGCGCTGCCGGAGGAAGATGCGATCCGCATCGTTTCGCAAAACCGCTTTGTGCCGGATGATTGCCGCAACTTGGCGTATCAGGCGGCGAAGCTTCTTAAAGAGACGTTTTCGATCCGCCAAGGGGTGGCCATTTCGATTACGAAGCATATTCCGGTGGCTGCCGGATTGGCGGGAGGAAGCAGCGATGCAGCGGCGACGCTGCGCGGGTTGAACAAGCTTTGGCAACTTGGATTAACGATGGATGAACTGGCAGAGCTCGGGGCGAAAATCGGTTCGGATGTCGCTTTTTGCGTCTACGGCGGAACCGCCTTGGCGACGGGGCGCGGGGAAATCATCACTCCGATCGCTTCACCGCCGCCGTGCTGGGTTGTGCTGGCCAAGCCCCCGATCGGTGTATCGACGGCGGAAGTGTACCGAAACTTGGAACTTGAGCGTGTCAGCCATCCGGACGTCGATGCGATGGTGAGAGCGATCGAGCGGCAAGATTATGCGGCGATCTGCCGGTTGGTCGGCAATGTTCTTGAGGAAGTGACGTTGAAAAAATATCCGGAAGTCGCGCATATTAAAGAACAAATGAAGCGGTTTGGCGCTGATGCGGTGCTGATGAGCGGCAGCGGGCCGACCGTGTTTGGACTGATCGAGCACGATTCCAGAATGCAACGGGTATACAATGGGCTGCGCGGCTTTTGCGACCAAGTGTTTGTGGTGAGAATGTTAGGAGAACGGCATTCTCTTGATTAAACACGTACATTTTTGTTAAAATATATTTATAATATTCGGTTTCGGGAGGTCGGCTATGAAGCTAAGACGAAGCGGCCGTTTAGTCGATATGACGCATTATCTTCTTGAACGGCCACATCAGCTCATTCCGCTGACATTTTTTGCGGAGCGGTACGAATCGGCCAAATCGTCGATCAGCGAAGATTTGGCCATCATTAAGCAGACGTTCGAGCAGCAAGGAATCGGAACCGTTCGGACGCTGCCCGGCGCTGCTGGCGGCGTGCAATACATTCCAAAAATGGCTGCCGAGGAAGCAGACGAAGTGGTTGCGTATTTGTGTGAACAACTGTCGCGCCCCGATCGGCTTCTTCCCGGCGGATATTTGTATATGACCGACATTCTTGGCGATCCCCGTATTATGAACAAAATCGGCCGCCTTTATGCGTCGATGTTTGCCGACCGTCCGGTGGATGTCGTCATGACGATCGCCACCAATGGGATTCCGTTCGCGTATGCCATCGCCAACTTTTTGTATGTGCCCGTTGTCATCGTTCGCCATGACAATAAAGTGACAGAAGGACCGATGGTGAGCATCAATTACGTATCCGGTTCGTCCAAGCGCATCCAAACGATGGTCCTATCGAAGCGCAGTTTAGCGGAAGGAGCCAATGTGCTCATCGTTGACGACTTTATGAAGGCGGGGGGCACAATCAACGGCATGATCAGCTTGCTGCAGGAGTTTAACGGCAATGTCTCCGGCATCGGCGTGCTCGTCGAGTCAGAGGAGGCGAAAGAACGGTTGGTCGACGAATACATTTCGCTCGTCAAACTGTCCGAGGTAGATGTGAAAGAAAAGCGGATCGCTGTCAAAGAAGGCAATTACAAAGCGTTTTTATAGCAGCTTGCTGCTTGACATAAAAATCAAGAAAGGAGACTGGCTAATGAGAAAGGTAGAGACAACGAAGGCGCCGCAAGCGATCGGCCCATATTCGCAAGGGATCATCGTCAACAACATGTTTTACAGCTCGGGGCAAATCCCGCTCACTCCAGAAGGGGAATTGGTGAAAGGCGACATTCAGGCGCAGACGCATCAAGTGTTTCAAAACTTGAAAGCCGTATTGGAAGCGGCCGGCGCTTCGCTCGATACGGTGGTGAAAACGACCGTATTTCTGAAAAGTATGGATGATTTTGCGGCCATGAACGAAGTGTACAGCCAATACTTCCCGAACCATAAGCCGGCGCGCTCGTGCGTGGAAGTAGCCCGGCTGCCGAAAGACGTCCTTGTCGAAATTGAAGTCGTTGCCCTCGTTCCGTAATGATCAGACCCACTTTTTCCCTACATAAAAATTTATAAAAAATTTTTCGAAAAAAAGAAGGAAATGACTCGAGCACGTGGAATTAATTACATCGAGTCTCATATAGGGAAAAAGGTGGTGAGCAAAATGGAAGTGACAGACGTAAGATTACGCCGCGTCAATACCGAAGGACGGATGAAAGCGATCGCCTCCATTACGTTGGACAACGAGTTCGTCGTCCATGACATCCGCGTCATCGACGGAAACAATGGGCTGTTCGTCGCGATGCCGAGCAAGCGCACACCAGATGGGGAGTTCCGTGATATCGCTCATCCGATCAATTCCGCCACGCGCGGGAAAATCCAGGAGGCGATCCTCGCTGAATATCACCGCCTCGGGAAGTTGGAAGAAGAACTTGAAGAAGCTGGCGCTTCGTAAACATATGAAAGGGAGCTTGGGTGAAATTCACCAAGCTCTCTATTTTTTGGCAACCGCATTGTTTCCTTGAAAAGTGCCACTGATTCATATATATTCAATTATGGATAAAAGGGTAATTGGAGGCCTTTCACATGAAGCGATATGCGGTCATTTTGGCGGCCGGACAAGGAACGCGGATGAAATCAAAGTGGTATAAAGTTCTTCATCCCGTTTGCGGCAAGCCAATGGTTCAGCACGTCATCGACCAAGTGTCGAAGCTTGGGGTGGAAAAAACGATTGCGGTAGTGGGATTTGGGGCGGAACAAGTGAAAGAACAGCTCGGCTCCCAGTGTGAATATGCCCTGCAGGAGGAGCAACTCGGGACGGCGCATGCGGTAATGCAGGCGGCTCCGCATTTGCGCGGCCTTGAAGGAGTGACGATTGTCGTCTGTGGGGATACGCCGCTCATCACCGCTGAGACGATGGAGACGCTCGTCGAGCATCATATGGCCGCCAAGGCGAAGGCGACCGTATTGACGGCCATCGCTGATGATCCGTCCGGATATGGCCGCATTGTCCGCAACCAGGCTGGCCATGTCGAGAAAATTGTCGAACATAAGGATGCGAGCGAGCAAGAGCGGAACATCCGCGAGATTAACACGGGAATCTATTGCTTTGACAACCAGACATTGTTTCAAGCGCTTACAAAAGTGACCAACCACAACGCTCAAGGTGAATATTATTTAACGGATGTGATTGAAATTATCAAAGCGGACGGCGGCGTTGTATCCGCCTATCAGGCGCCGTCGTTTGAGGAAACGATCGGCGTAAACGACCGCATCGCCCTCGCCGAAGCGGAGGGGATCATGCGCGGTCGCATTTGCCGTTATCATATGAAAAACGGGGTCACGATCATCGATCCGGCTTCCACCTATATTTCCGCCGAGGCGGTGATCGGGCGCGACACGGTCATTTATCCCGGCACGGTGATTGAAGGCGAGACGGTGATCGGTGAAGACTGTGTCATTGGACCAAATTCGGAAATTAAAAATTGCTA
The DNA here is from genome assembly GCF_002042905.1 of Geobacillus sp. LEMMY01. Lineage (NCBI taxonomy): Bacteria > Bacillati > Bacillota > Bacilli > Caryophanales > Anoxybacillaceae > Geobacillus > Geobacillus sp. LEMMY01. The sequence continues at coordinate 78,324 of NZ_MVKA01000004.1, read as the reverse complement.
TATCGGCCATCGCACATCGATTCGCCATTCGGTCGCCCATGACAGCGAGATTGGTTCGGATGTGACGATCGGCCCGTTCGCCCATATTCGACCGCTGTCAAAAATCGACGATGAGGTGCGGATCGGCAATTTCGTCGAGGTGAAAAAATCGACGTTCGGCAAAGGAAGCAAGGCGTCGCACTTGAGTTATATCGGCGATGCTGAAGTCGGCGCCGATGTCAATCTCGGCTGCGGGTCGATTACGGTCAACTACGACGGCGTGAATAAGCATATGACCAAAATCGAAGACGGGGCGTTTATCGGTTGCAATGTCAATTTGATTGCACCGGTTACGGTTGGACAAGGCGCTTACGTCGCCGCCGGATCGACGATCACGAATGACGTCCCCGGTCGCGCGCTCGCCATTGCCCGCGCCCGGCAAGTCAATAAAGAAAATTATGTCGATCGCCTGCCAGGCAAGAAAAAATCTTAGCGGAGGTCTACCATGTCTGACTGTCAGCATCAATTAAAATTGTTCGCTCTGAACTCGAACATGAAGTTGGCGAAGGAAATTGCAGAAGTCCTGGGAATCGAGCTCGGCAAATGTTCCGTTTCCCGTTTCAGCGACGGGGAAATTCAAATCAACATTGAAGAAAGCATCCGCGGCGACGATGTGTTCGTCATCCAATCGACGAGCGTGCCGGTCAATGAGCATTTGATGGAGCTGCTCATTATGATCGACGCGTTAAAGCGTGCCTCGGCCCGCACGATCAATATCGTGATGCCGTATTACGGCTATGCCCGCCAAGACCGGAAAGCGCGTTCGCGCGAGCCGATTACGGCGAAGCTGGTCGCCAACTTGCTCGAGACGGCCGGAGCGTCGCGCGTCATCACGCTTGATTTGCATGCCCCGCAAATTCAAGGATTTTTCGATATTCCAATCGATCATTTGATGGGTGTGCCCATTTTGGCGGATTATTTCAAAAGTAAACAGTTGGAAGATATTGTCGTCGTCTCCCCGGACCATGGCGGTGTCACAAGGGCGCGCAAGCTCGCCGACCGCTTGAAAGCGCCGATTGCCATTATCGATAAGCGCCGGCCGAAGCCGAACGTGGCGGAAGTGATGAACATTGTCGGGCAAGTGGCGGGGAAAACGGCCATTTTGATTGACGATATTATCGATACCGCCGGCACGATTACGCTCGCGGCCAACGCTCTGGCGGAAAGCGGAGCGAAGGAAGTGTACGCGTGCTGCACCCATCCGGTGCTGTCCGGTCCAGCGATCGAGCGCATTCAAAGTTCCAAAATTAAGAAACTGGTCGTCACCAATTCAATTGCCTTGCCAGAAGAGAAGAAAATTGATAAAATTGTAGAGCTGTCGGTGGCTCCGCTTATTGCTGAAGCGATTACGCGCGTGTATGAAATGAAGTCTGTCAGCGTCCTGTTCGACTAACGCAAGAAAACATGTTTAGCCCTTCTTGTTTTAGGATAAAGTAGTCAATAGATTCTAATTCAGGAAGGTGGAGAAACATGGCGATTGTGTTGGAAGCGAAAGAACGCACAGACAAAAAACGTTCGACATTGCGGCGTATTCGTTCACAAGGTGGCATTCCAGCGATTTTGTACGGCAAAAAAGTCGAAAACAAAATGATTTTCGTCAGCGCCGCTGAGCTGGAGAAAGTGCTTCGTGAAGGCGGACGTACAAGCTTGCTGACGCTGAAAGTCGGCGGCGAGGACTACTCGGTGTTGTTGCGCGAGATGCAGCGCGATCCGTTGCGTGGCGAGTTGCTTCACGCCGATTTTCAAGCGGTTGATTTATCGACAGAAGTCGATATTGACGTTGAAGTTCGCTTAGTGGGTGAGGCGCCTGGCGTGAAGGAGGGCGGCGTGTTGCAGCAAAACTTGCATGAGCTGTCCATCCGCGTCCTGCCGGCGAACATTCCGTCAGTGATCGAAGTGGACATTTCTGGACTGCAAGTCGGTGATACCGTCACCGTTGGCGACGTGCAAACGGATGGCAAATTTGAAATCAATCATGAACCTTCCGAAGTGATCGCCACGATCTTGCCGCCGCAACAAGAGGCAGAAATCGATAGCGGCGAACAGCAAGAGGCAGGGCAGCCTGACGCTGAGAAAGGAAGAGAAACGACGTCAGAAGAGTGACAGACGTAACCGTTTCGGTTACGTCTTTTGTAGTATCATCCAAAGAGAGGAGCGCGAGGATTGAAGCTGTTTGTCGGGCTCGGCAATCCGGGCAAGGAGTATGAGCAAACAAGGCACAATGTCGGCTTTTTCGTCATCGACGAGCTGGCGAGGCGCTGGAATGTATCGTTAAAAACTGCTAAATTTCGCGGCTTGTTCGGAACGGCGTCCGTTTCTGGCGAAAAAGTGGCATTATGCAAGCCGTTGACATATATGAATTTATCAGGAGAATGTGTTCGCCCACTTATGGATTACTACGACATTGTCGTCGATGATGTTATCGTCATTTACGATGACCTCGATCTCCCGCCAGGGAAAATCCGCCTTCGCTTAAAAGGGAGCTCCGGCGGCCATAACGGCGTCAAATCGATCATTCACCACCTTGGCACCGAGCAGTTTAAGCGCATCCGCATCGGCATCGGCCGGCCGACCGGCGGCCAACCGGTTACGGACTACGTGCTCGGCCGCTTCACAGAAGAGGAGAAACCGGCGGTGGACAAAGCGGTGCTGCGGGCTGCCGATGCGTGCGAACAGGCGGTGAGCGCACCATTTATTCAAGTGATGAATGACTTTAACGAATGAATATTTTCCTCTGAACTGGTGCAGAATGTGAGTACGGAAGGCGGCCGAAGCGTTGGCTTTGTCTGCCTTGCGGACGGGAACAGCCCAGTGAGGAGGTTGGCTTGGATGGCGTTGCATTACTATTGCCGCCATTGCGGCGCAAAAGTCGGAACAATTGAGCAAATGCCGATCTACAGCGAAAAACTAGGATTCCACCACTTAACGGAAGAGGAACGGCTCGAGATGATTTCATATGAGCCGAACGGCGACATTCATGTGAAAACGATTTGCGAAGACTGCCAAGAGGCGCTGGCGCGAAACCCGGAATGGCATCAATACGAAAAATTCATCCATTGAGGGCAGCTTTGGGCGACCAAAGCGTTTTTGCGTTTGCGCTAGGCCAGGGGAACGGAAAGAAACTGGCGTTGAGAGGAGGGAGAATAGGGTGCTTTCGTTGCATCGCTATTTAGCTGAAAACCAAGATGTGCGTACAATCATCGAGGGGATCCATGTCCGCTTGAAGGAACAGCTTGTCGCCGGGCTGTCGGGGTCGGCCCGGTCTGTTTTTATTTCCACGCTTTACAAGGAGACAGGCCGGCCGCTGTTAGTCGTCTCTCACAATTTGTTTCAAGCGCAAAAAATGTATGACGACCTCGTTTCGTTGCTCGGGCCGGAAGACGTGTTCCTTTACTCAGTGAACGAAGTGATCGCCGCTGAGATGGCGGTCGCCAGTCCGGAGCTGAAGGCACAGCGCCTGGAGATTATGAACCATTGGGCGCAAGGCGGAAAAGGGGTCGTCGTCTGCCCGGTCGCCGGCTTGCGGCGTTTGTTGCCGCCGCCGTCGCTTTGGAAGCAGTATTTGTTCACCTTCTCCGTTGGACAAGAGTTCGATGTAGAACGTTGTAAACAGAAGTTTGTGCAAATGGGGTACAAACGGGTCGGCACCGTTTCCGCCCCCGGAGAGTTCAGCGTCCGCGGCGGCATCATCGACATTTATCCATTGACCGCTGAGCTTCCGTACCGCATCGAGCTGTTTGATACGGAAATCGAATCGATTCGGACGTTCACCCCTGACGACCAACGTTCGCAAGGGCAAATTGAGCGCATCATGATCGGGCCGGCCGATGAAATCATTCTCGATGAACAGACGCGGCGCCGAGGAATCGAGCGGATTGAAGCGGGGCTTGCGTCGAGTTTGGAGACGATGAAAGATGAGGCCGCCAAACAGCGGATGTATGAACATATTCACGCTGAGCTTGAGCAATTGCGCGAGGGGCAGGAAATCGAGCAACAATATAAATATATGTCCCTTTTTTATGAAAAGGTTGCGAGTTTGCTAGATTACCTGCCAGAAGACGGCGTGCTGCTCATGGATGAAATGAGCCGGCTGCAAGAGGCGGCGGAACGGTTGGATCGCGAAGAGGCGGAATGGTATACGAGTTTGCTTGACGGCGGGAAAATGATTCATGGCGTACCGCTTTCGCATTCGTTTTCTGAATTATTGCAAAAACATCGGTTCCAGCGGGTATACTTATCGTTGTTTTTGCGCCATGTTCCGTATACCCACCCACAAAACGTCGTCAATATTACGTGCAAACAAATGCAAAACTTCCATGGGCAAATGGCGCTTCTTCAATCCGAAGTCGAGCGGTGGAAAAAGGCAAACTATGCGGTCGTCTTTTTGGCGCCGAATGCCGATCGGGTGAAAAAGCTGCAATCATTGCTTCAAGATTATGAGATTGACGCGCTGCCGCTCGCGCGCGATGCGGCTTTGCTGCATGGCAAATGCCAGCTCCTTGAAGGCGATTTAAATACCGGGTTTGAATTGCCGTTGCAAAAAATTGCAGTCATCACAGAAGAAGAGCTGTTCAAAAAACGGGCCAAACGCCCGGTGCGCCGGCAAAAGCTGTCCAACGCCGAGCGGATCAAAAGCTACGCCGAATTGCAAGTCGGCGACTACGTCGTCCATGTGAACCATGGCATCGGGAGATATTTAGGCATCGAGACGTTAGAAATCAACGGGGTGCATAAAGACTATATCCATATCCAGTACCAAGGCGGCGATACGCTGTATGTTCCGGTCGACCAAATGGATCAAGTGCAAAAATACGTCGGCTCGGAAGGAAAAGAGCCAAAAATTTACAAACTCGGCGGTTCGGAATGGAAAAAGGTCAAAAAGAAAGTGGAATCATCCGTCCAGGATATCGCTGAAGATTTAATCAAGCTGTACGCCGAGCGCGAGGCAAGCAAAGGATATGCGTTTTCGCCGGACACCGAGATGCAGCGTGAATTTGAAGCGGCGTTTCCGTATCAAGAGACGGAAGATCAGCTTCGGTCGATTGAGGAAATTAAGCGTGATATGGAGAGCGATAAACCGATGGACCGCCTCCTTTGCGGCGACGTCGGCTACGGGAAGACGGAAGTGGCGTTGCGGGCGGCGTTTAAAGCCATTATGGACGGCAAACAAGTGGCCTTTCTTGTGCCGACAACGATTTTGGCCCAGCAGCATTACGAAACGGTGCGCGAACGGTTTCAAGGGTTCCCGATCAACGTCGGACTGTTGAACCGCTTCCGGACGAAAAAGCAACAAGCCGAGACGATCAAAGGGCTAAAAGATGGGACGATCGATATGGTCATCGGCACGCACCGGCTGCTGTCGAAAGACGTGAAGTTTAAAGATTTAGGCTTGCTCATTATCGACGAGGAGCAGCGGTTTGGCGTGGCGCATAAGGAAAAAATCAAGCAGCTGAAGGCGAACATCGACGTGCTCACCTTAACGGCGACGCCGATTCCGCGCACGTTGCATATGTCGATGATCGGGGTGCGCGATTTGTCGATCATCGAGACGCCGCCTGAAAATCGGTTCCCGGTGCAAACGTATGTCATGGAATATACGCCCGAACTCGTCAAAGAGGCGATTGAACGTGAGCTCGCCCGCGATGGGCAGGTGTTTTTCCTTTACAACCATATTGAAGATATCGACTTGAAAGCGGAAGAAATCGCCCAGCTTGTCCCAGAAGCGCGCGTCACTTACGTGCATGGCCGCATGTCGGAAACGGAGCTCGAATCGACGATTTTGGCGTTTTTGGAAGGGCAATACGATGTGCTGGTGACGACGACGATCATCGAAACGGGCATCGATATTCCGAATGTCAACACGCTCATCGTCTATGATGCCGACCGGATGGGATTGTCGCAGCTGTACCAGCTGCGCGGGCGCGTCGGCCGCTCAAACCGCGTCGCTTATGCGTATTTCACCTATCGGAAAGATAAAGTGCTCAATGAAGCGGCGGAAAAGCGGCTGCAAGCCATTAAAGAGTTTACCGAGCTCGGCTCCGGTTTTAAAATTGCCATGCGCGATTTGTCGATCCGCGGCGCGGGCAACATTCTCGGTGCCGAACAGCACGGCTTTATCGACTCGGTCGGATTCGATTTGTATTCGCAAATGTTGAAAGAAGCGATTGAAAAACGGCGCGGCATCAAGCGGGAAGACGAGCAGCCGGATGTCGTCATCGATGTCGAAGTCGACGCCTATATTCCGAGCACATACATTGCGGACGAGTTGCAAAAGATCGAGATGTACAAGCGATTTAAGGCAGCGGAGACGCTCGAAGACGTTGAGGCGCTGCGCGAGGAAATGGTCGACCGCTTCGGCGATTATCCAGATGAAGTCGCGTATTTGTTCCAAATTGCTGAGTTGAAGGTGTTGGCCAAGCAGCTTGGCGTCGAATCGATGAAGCAACATAAGCAGCAAATTGACATCTTGTTTACTGAGCAGGCATCGAAAGCGGTGGAAATCCAGCGTCTATCTGACATCGGCCATCGGCATGGCCGCTTGTTCGGGTTTGGCATGGACGGAGCGAAGCTGAAGATTGTGCTCTATATCAAGGAAATGAAGCCGCACGAGTGGCTGATGATTTTAGAGGAGATGCTGCGGCGGCTGTCCGGGGTGGAAAATGAGAAGTCGGTGACGGCATAATCAGGAAAAAATTTTATGATGTTTATCGTTTCCTGCATGTGGCGATAATGAAGGATGGGCAATTTTATCTAAAATGGCCAAAATCACTTTCATCACGTATAGAACGTGGATTGTGAAGGATACTAATGACAACAATGGTGAATTCCCCATTACAAGGGTTCATCGGAGTATCCTTCAAATCCTAGATGAAAGTGAGGGTATACAAGGTATGAAAGCAACCGGTATTGTTCGTCGCATCGATGATTTAGGAAGAGTTGTCATTCCGAAGGAAATTCGCAGAACGTTGCGCATTCGTGAAGGAGATCCGCTCGAAATATTTGTTGACCGCGATGGAGAAGTCATTTTGAAAAAATATTCGCCGATCAGTGAATTAGGCGACTTTGCCAAAGAGTACGCCGAAGCGCTGTTTGACAGCCTCGGCCAGCCTGTGCTCATTTGCGACCGCGATGTATACATCGCTGTCGCCGGCGTTTCGAAAAAAGAGTATATGAACAAAAGCGTCAGCCCGTTGGTGGAAAAAACGATGGAAGAACGCAATTCCATCCTCCATACGGAGGAAGGGGAAGTCGAGCTCGTTGACGGGATGACGGAAACGTTGAAGTCGTATACGATCGGCCCGATTGTCGCCAACGGCGATCCGATCGGAGCAGTCATCATTTTATCGCGCGAGAAAATGCTCGGTGAAGTGGAGCATAAAGCAGTAGAAACAGCCGCCAGCTTTTTGGCTCGACAAATGGAACAATAGGCGAAACGACAAGGCAGCTTCACAGGCTGCCTTTTTTTCCGCCCGGCAAATGGGGCGTCAGATGTCTTGGATCCCGGAATCGCTTCACATCCTGCTTTTTTCGTCCGCCTGGCTTGCGGAACAGCGCATGAAGCCGTGCGAATCGACTATCGCCTTTGTCCAACAGGCGGAAGTTGCGCTATAATATCGAGCGTAGCCATAATGGCGCTTGGCGGCTTCTATCGCCCCCCGGCGTCTAGGTTGAGTGGGTTGTCTATGCGAGGGGAGAAACTGGATGGGAAACGTATGGAAAGGGGCGGCGATCTTAACGGCCGCCGCTTTGGCCGCGAAACTATTAAGCGCTTTGTACCGTGTTCCGTATCAAAATATGGTCGGGGACATTGGTTTTTATATTTACCAACAAGTGTACCCGATTTATGGCATCGTCGTCGCACTCTCGCTGACCGGCTACCCGGTTGCCGTCTCGAAGCTTGTCGCCGAGCGGTTGGCGGGACAGGATGAAGCGGGTGCTGCCGCCGCCGTGCGCGTCGCCTTGTTGGTGTTAAGCGTCCTTGGCGTCATTCTGTTTGCCTCGCTGTATCTAGGGGCGGGGGTGATTGCCTCGGCGATGGGCGACGGACGGCTTACGCCGCTCGTGCGCTTGCTTTCGTTTTCGTTTTTGCTGTTTCCGCCCATCGCGTTGTTGCGTGGCTATTTCCAAGGGCGGCATGATATGACGCCGACGGCGGCGTCCCAAGTTGGCGAGCAATTCGTCCGGGTGACGGCGATTTTAGGGCTGTCGTATGGAGCGGTGCAGCGCGGCGCCGACGTCTATGCTTGCGGCATGGCAGCGGTCGCAGGGACGCTAGTAGGCATGGCGGCGGCGCTTCTCATTTTGCTTTTCTGTCTGTCTCGGCGCCGGCGGCTAAAAACGGTGGGCCGCACGCCGCCAGCTTGGGATCGACAGGTGGGCCGGCGTTTATTGACGGCGGGGACGGTCATTTGCTTGACGAATATGGCGTTGACGCTGATTCCACTCGTCGATTCATTTTTATTCGTTCCGCTTCTACAGGAAGCGGGGGCAAGGCTCGACGAGGTGCAGCGGCTAAAAGGAGTGTACGACCGCGGTCAGCCGCTCATTCAGCTCGGCACGGTCGTCGGCACGTCGTTTTCATTGGCGCTTGTTCCACTTCTTTCCGGAGCGCGCCGCCAAGGTGCCGTTTTCGCCTATGGAGCGCTGTCCATCCGGCTCGCCGTTGTCATCGGGCTTGGTGCTTCGTTAGGGCTCATTTGCCTCATTCGACCGATCAATGCGATGTTGTTCGAGAATGACTACGGTTCGTCGGTTCTCGCCGTCTTGTCCTCCTCTGTCTTTTTTACTACGATTGCGTTGACCGCCTCTGCATTATTGCAAGGAATGGGGAGGGAATGGACGGCCGCTGCCGGCGTGGCGTTGGCAGTGGCGGGGAAGGCCGCGCTTATGCATTGGCTTGCTCCGCGGTTTGGAGCGCTTGGCGCCGCCGCGGCGACGACGGGTGCTTATGCGCTCATGGCAGGCTTTTTATACGCCTTTTTGCCGCGTGAATATCGGGCGACGGGCCGGAAATACATGTACCCAACCGTGAAGGCGGCCGCTATGATGGTCGTCGTATTGCATGGGTATAGGTGGCTGATGGACAGCTCGAGCGAGGGTCGCCTATGGGCGGCTGTCGAGGCGTTTGGCGGCGTTGCCATCGGTGCTGTCGTTTACCTTGCGTGTATTGTGAAAGGACATGTTTTTTCTGAACAGGAGTTAGCTGCTTTCCCATTGGCTAATAAATTCCGTCTACGATTAGGAGGCAGGTGATCGGCGATGAATACGATTTATGTGTTCGGCCTCGGCGCCGGAGATGTAAAACAGCTGCCGATTGGCGTGTACCGAAAGCTAAAGCGGGCGCATCCGCTCTTTTTGCGGACGAAAGAACACCCGGTGGTCAAATGGCTTACGGAGGAAGGGATTGCGTTTACATCATTTGATGAAGTGTATGAAAAACACGAGCAGTTTGCTGATGTGTACGCTGACATCGTCGATCGATTGACGGAACAGGCGAAGCACGGCGATGTGTTTTACGCTGTTCCCGGCCATCCGCTTGTTGCCGAGCGGACGGTGCAGCTTCTTTTCGAAGCTGAGCGGCGCGGCGTCTGCCGAATCGTTATCGAAGGTGGTCAAAGCTTTTTGGATGCGCTGTTTACGGCGGTGCGCATCGATCCAATTGAAGGGTTTCAGTTGCTTGATGCGACGACTTTTCGAGGAGAAGAATGGTCGCCTTCACTGCATGCTGTTTTTTGTCAAGTGTACGATTCGTTTGTGGCCTCGAACGTGAAGCTTTCTTTGATGGAACAGCTTCCCGACGATTACCCGGTCTACATTGTCACCGCGGCAGGCACGAAGGACGAGCAAGTAAAGCGCGTGCCGCTTTATGAGTTGGACCACGAGACGGGGCTTGACAACTTGACAAGCGTCTACGTGCCGCCGGTGAAGGACGAGCCGTTGCTTTACCACCGGTTTGAGACGCTGCGCCGCGTCATCGCCACGCTGAGAGGACCGAACGGCTGTCCATGGGATCGGAAGCAGACGCATGCGTCGCTGAAGCGCTATTTGCTTGAGGAGGCGTATGAGTTGCTCGAGGCGATTGACGAGGGCGACGATGATCATATGGTCGAGGAGCTCGGCGATGTATTGCTGCAAGTGATGCTCCATGCGCAAATCGGCGCCGACCGAGGGTTGTTTTCGATCGACGACGTCATCCGCACGCTGACGGCGAAAATGATTCGACGCCACCCGCATGTGTTTGGCGATGTCACGGCCGAGACGGCCGAACAAGTCGTTGCCAACTGGGAGAAGATCAAGGAGAAAGAAAAAGGAGGCGGGCTTTCGGAATCGATTCTTGCCGACATTCCGAAAAGTTTGCCAGGGACCATGCGGGCGTACGAGCTGCAGAAACGAGCGGCGAAAGTCGGGTTTGACTGGGATGATGCCCCGCCGATATGGCAAAAAGTCGAAGAAGAAATGGCCGAGTTTCGAGCCGAAACGTCCGGCGGCCGTCGCGATCGGCTTGTCGGCGAGTTTGGCGATCTATTGTTCGCGCTCATCAACCTCGCCCGTTATTACGGGATTCAACCGGAAGAAGCGCTGCAAATGGCTAACGACAAATTTGCCCGCCGTTTCGCTTATATCGAGGAACAAGTGCGAAAAAGCGGCCGGTCGATCACCTCGTTTTCGCTTGCCGAACTCGATCGTTTTTGGGAAGAAGCCAAAGAAAACGAACGGTAAGGGGGATCATGCAATGCGCCTTGATAAATTTTTAAAAGTGTCTCGCCTCATCAAACGCCGCACACTGGCGAAGGAAATCGCCGATCAAGGGAGAGTGTGGATCAACGGCCATGTCGCCAAAGCGAGCTCCGATGTGAAAGTCGGCGATGAATTGACGATTCAATTTGGGCAAAAGCGGGTAACGGTAAAAGTGACGGATCTAAAAGAAACAACGAAAAAAGAGGAGGCGGCCGGGCTGTACGAATTGATCCGCGAAGAACGGACCGCCCCGGCGCCGGAACAAGACGACGTCTAATTTGTCCTGCAGGCTTGTTCTAAACCATCCCCCGCTGACATACATATGGTACAAACAACGGATGAGAAAAGGCGGTTGGCCTTGCCGGCTTTCTATACTAAATGGAAATGCGGGGGATGAACATGAGTCGACACGATGAATTTGGCGGAAGCACGAACAAAGGTCCGGTCCAAGAACATGATGTGATCATGCGCGGCCGGCGCCTTCTTGACATCACCGGGGTGAAACAAGTCGAGAGCTTTGACAACGAGGAGTTTTTGCTTGAGACGGTCATGGGCTTTTTGGCCATCCGCGGGCAAAACTTGCAAATGAAAAACTTAGATGTCGACAAAGGCGTTGTTTCGATTAAAGGGCGCATTTTCGACCTCGTTTATTTAGATGACCATCAGGAGAAGGCTAAAGGATTCTTTAGCAAGTTGTTCAAATGAATGTCAGCATACAGCTGTACACCATGCTGGCGATGATTGGCATGGGCGGTTGGCTTGGCTTGGCGTGGGATACGTACAGCCGGATGTTGAAACGGCATGAGCGGGCGCACTGGCTCGTCTTTGTGAATGACGTGCTGTTTTGGGCGGTGCAGGCGCTCATCGTGTTTTATGTGCTTCTGCTCGTCAATGAAGGCGAGCTTCGCTTTTATTTGTTTCTCGCGCTTTTATGCGGATATGCCGCTTATCAAAGCTTGCTCCGCTCCTGGTATGTTCGGGTGCTCGAGTGGCTCATTGGGCTGGCGGTAAGACTCGGACAGACGCTCGCTCAGCTGTTCCGCCTCATGGTCATGCGCCCGCTCATCCTCCTTGGGCAAATGGCGCTGGCACTTCTATTGTTTGCTTGGCGGCTTTTGTTGTGGATCGCCCGATTTTGGCTGCTGGCTGTTTGGAAGATGATCCGCCTTTTGCTTGCCCCGCTGCGTTGGACGGGCATCATCATTTGGCGGCGGATGCCGCCGCAAAGGCAAGCCGGGGTGGAAAAATTTTTTCACCGTTTAAAAGGATTTGCTGGACAAATCAAGAATACAAAAGAGAAAATAAGGATGTGGTTTGCGAAATGGCGCGAGTAAAAGAGGTGTAAACGCGATGAACGTGCCCCGGAGAACGAATGTGACGAAGCTGTCGTCGACGTACATAGCGGAGCATGAGGAGAAAAAGCAGAAGGCGGCGAGAAGACGGCGGGCTGTCGCTGTCCGTTTGGTTGTCTGGTCGTTGTTGTTTGCGATGTTCGCCTCTGCTCTTGTCTACACCTTGCACTCGCAAGCGAAGGCAATCGATGCAAAAACGGCGGAACAGCAAAAGCTGAAAGAGCAGCTTGCGGAGCTTGAACGGAAGGAAAAGCAGTTGAAAGAGGAAATGAAAAAGTTGCATGATGATGACTATATCGCCGAGCTGGCGCGGAAAAAATATTACTTATCGAAAGATGGGGAAATTATTTTCGTCTTGCCGGAAAAATAATTTTGCCTGCGAATGCCCATTTTCTACGGGCATTCGTCATATTGACACGCATTTTTCCCATTCGCTATAATGAAAAAAACACCATCTTTAAAGCGTTTTAAGGAGGAGCACTTTTTTTATGTCGATTGAAGTAGGCAGCAAGTTACAAGGCAAGGTCACGGGCATTACGAAATTTGGGGCGTTTGTGGAGCTGCCGGAGGGGGTCACAGGACTCGTTCACATTAGCGAGGTAGCCGATAACTATGTCAAAGACATCAACGATCATCTGAAAGTCGGCGATATGGTGTATGTCAAAGTCATCAACGTCGGTCAAGATGGAAAAATCGGTTTATCCATTCGCAAAGCAAAAGACACGCCTTCTTCGCAGCGGCCGCGCCATCGGACAAACGACCGCTCCGCGGCGGACAGCTTAGAACAAAAAATCAGCCGATTCTTAAAAGAGAGTGAAGACCGATTGGCATCGCTGCGCCGTCATACGGAGTCGAAGCGGGGAGGTCGTGGAGCGAGACGAGGGTAACTTGCTGCTGAAAGATTGTTTGAAGGATGACAAATTAGGAAACAAGCATCCGTCGCTATGGATGCTTTTTTTGTTTCTGTAAGGAATAAGAGGATATATTTTCCCTCTGCATTTTCCGCCTATATGTATTGACAATCGTCATCTCCTCCGTTATGATATAAACTGTTGCCACACGGCGGTGTAGCTCAGCTGGCTAGAGCGTACGGTTCATACCCGTGAGGTCGGGGGTTCGATCCCCTCCACCGCCACCAACAATCAAAAATGGCCCGTTGGTCAAGTGGTTAAGACACCGCCCTTTCACGGCGGTAACACGGGTTCGAATCCCGTACGGGTCATCGCAAACGAGCATGCGCCATCAAGCGGCATGCTCGTTTTTCTTTTTTGTCTCTTTCTGTCGGAACAAGCCTGTTGACCGCGTTTTGCCGTGGAAAACGTCGAACGATTTTTTATTTTTCTTTGTTGTTTTGACAAATTTCTGACAATTAAAGCGATATAATAGGGGGCAATAGAAAGGCAAAGGAGAGGATCGGGAATGGAAAGAGTAGAAAGAGGGACGGTGCGCCGCAGCATTTCGGAAGTGCCGATTCATGACACGCAAGCAACGGTGTCGCGCTGGATGCGCCATGTGAAGCTGCGCCTTGGTCATCTGTTCATCCATCAAGGCTTTTTGCTTCTTCTTGTTGGCTTTTTGCTTGGACGAGCGTTGATTTTGTCGAAGCTGACCCCGTTCGCTTTGCCATTTTTCGTTTCGGTCTATATGCTGCGCCGCGACAAGGCCGCTTTTGCGTTGATCTCGCTGTTGGCCGGTGCTTTGACGCTGTCGCTTGATGTGGCGCTGTTTGTCGGCGTTTCCATTTTTGGCTTTCTCTTTATTTACGGATGGGTGCGGAGAGTGATCAGTGAGTCACTGAAAATCGTTCCATTTGTTGTGTTTGTGCTCTCTCTTTCCGCCAAATGGCTGATCTCCTATTATTGGCTCGGAGAGCGGTCGGTCTACGGCGCCGCCATGGCGGTCGTCGAAGCCGGGCTGTCGCTTGTATTGACGTTGATTTTTATGCAAAGCATCCCGTTGTTGACAGTGCAGAAGCATAAACATGCGTTGCGAGCGGAAGAGATCATTTCGTTGATCATTTTGCTCGCCTCGATGTTGACCGGGATGATCGGCTGGGCTGTGTACGGTTTGTCGCTTGAGCATGTGATGTCGCGCTACCTCGTTTTGTTGTTCGCGTTTGTCGCCGGGGCGGCGACCGGCTCCACCGTCGGCGTTGTCACCGGGCTTGTACTGAGCTTGGCAAATGTCGGCAACTTGTCGGAAATGAGCTTGCTTGCTTTCGCCGGGCTGCTTGGCGGGTTGCTGAGGGAAGGGAAAAAACTTGGGGTGGCGTTCGGCCTCCTCGTCGCGACGCTGCTGCTTGGTTTATACGGTGAAGGGAAGAGTGAGCTTGCACCGACGCTGCTTGAATCCGGCATCGCTATTATGCTGTTTTTTGGTACATCCCGTTCACTGACGGAGAAAATCGCCAAATACATTCCCGGCACGGCAGAATATATAAATGAGCAACAACAATACGTCCGGAAAATCCGCGATATGACGGTGCAACGCGTCTCGCAGTTTTCCAACGTCTTTCAGGCGCTGGCGGAAAGCTTTTCGCCCGAACCGCTTCCGGATGCCAATGAATACAGCGACCGTGAAGTCGACTATTTTTTGAGCGACATCACGGAAAAAACGTGCCAAACGTGCTTTAAGAAGGCGCAATGCTGGGCGGACAACTTTCGTACAACCTATGCGTACATGAAGCAAATGATGGGCGAGGCGGATGAAAAAACATTGGCGCAAAACCATCCGTTGCTGCGCGAGTGGGAGCGGTATTGCGTCAAGGCCGGCAAAGTCGTCGATGCGATTGAAAAAGAGATGGTTGCTTATCAAGCAAACCGCAAGCTCAAACGGCAAATCCACGAAAGCCGGAAACTTGTCGCTGAACAGCTGTTGGGCGTTTCGCAAGTGATGGACGATTTCGCCAAAGAAATGCAGAAAGAACAGGAAAACCATTATTTGCAGGAAGAACAAATTTACCATGCGCTGCAAGAGTTTGGCATCGAAGTGGGCCATGTCGACATTTACAGTTTGGAAAAAGGAAATATCGATATTGAAATGAGCATTCCTTACTGCGAAGGGCGAGGTGAATGCGAAAAACTGATCGCGCCGATGCTGTCGGACATTTTAGGGGAGACGATCGTCGTTAAGCGCGAAGAATGCGCCGCCTATCCGAACAGCTACTGCCGCGTCGCTTTCGGCTCGACGAAAGCATTCGTCGTCGAAACGGGCGTCGCGTTTGCCGCCAAAGGAGGGGGATTTATTTCTGGCGACAGTTATGCAACGATTGAACTTGCTACCGGCAAGTACGCCGTTGCCATCAGCGATGGCATGGGCAATGGGGAGCGGGCGCATGACGAAAGCCGCGAGACGCTGCGCCTGTTGCAAAAGATTTTGCAGACGGGAATGGACGAGTCGATTGCCATCAAATCGATCAATTCGATTTTGGCATTGCGGACGACAGAAGACATGTATGCGACGCTGGATTTGGCCATCATCGACTTGCAAAACGCGGCGACGAAGTTTTTGAAAATCGGATCGACGCCAAGCTTTATTAAGCGCGGTGATAAGGTGATGAAAGTGGAAGCGAGCAACTTGCCGATGGGCATCATTAAAGAAGTGGAATTTGACGTTGTCACCGAGCAGCTGAAATCGGGCGACTTGCTCATTATGATGAGCGATGGTGTGTTTGAAGGGCCGATGAACGTCGAAAACCATGATGTTTGGATGAAGCGGAAAATTCAAGAATTAAAGACGAACGACCCGCAAGAAGTCGCCGATTTGATCATGGAGGAAGTGATCCGCCAATGCGGCGGCGAGATTGAAGACGATATGACCGTCGTTGTCGCCAAAGTTCGGCACAACACGCCGAAATGGGCGACGATTCCGGCATACATGTATATGAAAAAGGCGCAATAGCTAGCGTATAAAAACGTTCCCCAGCGGCGATGATGGTAATACATTCGCCAAGGAGGGGAACGAACATGCGAACAGGAACGCTGCGGCAAATTTTGCTTATCACTGATGGGTGCTCCAATCATGGCGAGGATCCGGCCGCCATGGCGGCACTAGCCCGTGAGCAAGGCATTACGGTGAACGTGATCGGCGTCTTGGACCAAGACGCGATGGATGAAAACGGACGGCGGGAAATTGAAGCGATCGCCGCGGCTGGCGGCGGGATGAGCCAAGTCGTGTACGCGAAACAGCTGTCGCAAACGGTGCAAATGGTGACGCGCCAAGCGATGACTCAGACGTTGCAAGGGCTCGTCAATCGCGAGTTGAAACAAATCTTTGGTTCTGACGTTTCGCTTGAGGACTTGCCGCCGGACAAGCGCGGCCAAGTGATGGAAGTCGTCGATGAACTCGGGGAAACGGTTGCCCTTGATGTGCTCATTTTGATCGATACGAGCGGGAGCATGAAAACAAAACTGCCGACCGTCAAAGAGGCGCTCATCGATTTATCGCTCAGCTTAAATGCGCGCATGGGCGAAAACCGCTTTTCGGTGTTCATCTTCCCGGGAAAACGGGCGCACGCCGAAAAAATGATCGACTGGACGCCAAGGATTGAAGAGTTGTCCACCATCTTTCCGAAATTGGCGTCGGGCGGGCTGACGCCGACCGGACCGGCGCTCGGCGAGGCAATCGCCTATTTTGAGCGCAAACGGTCGTTAAGGAGCTGGATCGGCGATGGCGATGAGCCATACATCGAAGAATCGTCTTTGTAATTTGCCGCCTGGTACGGTCATCATTGGGAAATGGCACGGCCATTCCTACCGGCTGCTGCGGCGGCTTGGCAGCGGGGCGAACGGCGTTGTCTATTTGGCGGAGAACGGCCGGACTCGCGTCGCCGTCAAGTTGAGCGATGACTATGCGTCATTGGCATCGGAAATGAATATATTGCGCCGTTTTGCTAAGGTCCAGGGAGCCGCCCTCGGGCCTTCTTTGCTGGAAGCCGATGACTGGCAAAGCCCATTTGCGCGGGAGACGGTCCCATTTTATGTGATGGAGTATATTGAAGGGGAGAATTTCGCTGCTTTCATCCGCCGCCGTGGAAAAGAATGGGCGCCCGTGCTCGTGATGCAGCTGTTGTCGGTGCTCGATCGGCTTCATCAAGAAGGATGGATATTTGGGGATTTAAAGCCGGACAATTTGATTGTTACTGGGCCGCCGCCGTCGGTTCGACTGCTTGATGTGGGCGGGACGACGCTGCAAGGAAGGGCGGTGAAAGAGTTTACCGAGCTGTATGACCGCGGCTATTGGGGGCTTGGGTCGCGCAAAGCGGAGCCATCTTACGACCTGTTTGCGGCGGCGATGGTGATGATTTCTTCTTGCTGCCCGGGGCCGATTGAGAAAAAGGGCGACGGGCGGGCGCAGCTGTTGTCCATCATCGAAGCGGACCGCTTTTTAACCCAATACAAGGATGTGTTGCAAAAGGCGCTTGACGGCCGATATGCAAAGGCGGCCGATATGCGTCGCGACTTATTGGCCGCCTCTTCCCGCCATACATCGGCGAAAAACGAAAGAAAGGCAGCGCCAAGCCGCCGGTCGGGGCGGCAGGTGAAACGGCGCCGCCAAGCGAGAGGGATTGTCGAAACGGTGGTCATCGCCGCCGCATTGCTTGGTGCCTATGCCCTTTATATATACTGGCAGCTGGCGATGTAATTTTTTTTGAGAAAACAGGGCAGACGTGTTACGATGAAGCTGAAAGACACGCAAAGAGGTTGGCTCGGATGATCGACAAAGTGCGCGCCTTTATCGACAGGCATCAGCTGCTTTCAGAAGGAGCGGCCGTCATCGTTGGCGTCTCCGGAGGGCCGGATTCGCTTGCGTTGCTGCACGTTTTTTTGTCGCTGCGCGACGAATGGAAGCTTCAGGTCATAGCCGCCCATGTTGACCATATGTTTCGCGGGCGGGAGTCAGAAGAAGAGATGGAGTTTGTGAAACGTTTTTGCGTGGAGCGCCGTATTTTATGTGAGACCGCGCAAATCGACGTCCCGGCCTTTCAGCGCCGCACGGGCCTCGGTGCCCAAGAGGCGGCGCGGATCTGCCGCTACCGCTTTTTTGCCGAACTGATGGAAAAGCATCAAGCGGGGTACGTCGCCGTAGGCCATCATGGCGACGATCAAGTTGAGACGATTTTAATGCGGCTTGTGCGCGGCAGCACAAGCAAAGGATACGCTGGCATTCCCGTCAAACGGCCGTTTCACGGCGGCTATCTCATCCGTCCGTTTTTGGCTGTCAGCCGGGCGGAGATTGAAGCGTATTGCCAGCAGATGGGGCTCTCTCCGCGCCGCGATCCGAGCAATGAAAAAGACGATTATACGCGCAACCGGTTCCGCCATCATATCGTCCCGTTGCTACGGCAGGAAAATCCGCGCCTGCACGAGCGGTTTCAGCAATACAGCGAAATGATGGCGGAAGATGAGCAATTTTTGGAGGAATTAGCCGCGGACGCGCTGAATAAAGTAATGGAAAAACAACATCGCGATGCGGCGCTTTCCATCGGACCATTTTTGGCGCTGCCGCGACCGCTGCAGCGCCGGGTGCTGCAGCGGTTGCTTCTCCGTCTTTATGGCGGCGTTCCGCCGACATTGACTTCCGTACATATCGGCCATATACTGATGCTTTGTGAGCGCGGCCGCCCTTCCGGAATGATCGATTTGCCAAAAGGGCTCAAAGTGATTCGCTCGTACGACCGCTGTTTGTTTACTTTTGGCGCAGAAAGCGGCGAGAAAGGCTATTGGTTTGAACTGCCGGTTCCGGCGCTATTGCCCCTCCCAAACGGCTATGCAATCATCAGTGAATTTGGGGAACACTATCCAAGAAAGCAGGCCGGGAATGATTGGTTCGTCGTGGATCCTGCTTCCGTCTCCTTGCCGCTTCGCGTGCGGACGCGTCGGCGCGGCGACCGGATGGTGCTCAAGGGGACGGGAGGCACGAAAAAATTGAAAGAAATTTTCATTGAAGCAAAAATTCCGCGGATGGAAAGGGATCGCTGGCCGATTGTCGAAGATGCCGACGGCCGTATCCTTTGGGTGCCCGGCTTGAAAAAATCGGCTTTGGAAGCGCAAAACCGTGGGCAAGCCCGCTATATTTTGCTGCACTATCAGGCGATGAACAGCTAGGAGGAAAAAAGATGGGGATGAAAGACGATATTCAAAAAGTGTTGATCACTGAAGAGGAAATTCAGGCAAAAGTCAAAGAACTCGGCGGTTTGTTAACGAAAGAATATGAAGGCCGTTTTCCGCTCGCTGTCGGCGTCCTCAAAGGGGCGATGCCGTTTATGGCCGACTTGCTCAAACATATTGATACATATTTGGAAATGGATTTTATGGACGTATCAAGCTATGGCAATGCGACCGTTTCATCCGGCGAAGTGAAAATCGTCAAAGACTTGAACACATCCGTCGAAGGACGGGATATTTTGATCATTGAGGATATTATTGACAGCGGGCTGACGCTCAGCTATTTGGTCGACTTGTTTCGCTACCGGAAGGCGAATTCGATCAAAATCGTCACGCTTCTTGACAAGCCGTCTGGGCGGAAGGCGGACATTCAAGCCGATTACACCGGATTTACCGTCCCGGATGAATTCGTCGTCGGCTACGGGCTCGATTACGCGGAAAAATACCGCAACCTCCCGTTTATCGGCGTCTTAAAGCCGGAAGTGTACCAAAAGTAGAACGGTTGCTGGGCGACGGCCGAATTGTTTGTATTTAAACAAATTTCTATGATAGTATTGAGTATAGTGTGTTTCATATGGGAGGAGGCAAGAAATGAACCGGATTTTCCGCAATACCATCTTTTATTTGCTGATTTTCCTCGTCGTGATCGGCGTCGTCAGCTTTTTTAACGGCACGAACCAGCGAACGGAGCCGATGACGTACGATGCGTTCATTACTCATCTGGAAAACGGGGATGTCAAGTCGTTTTCCATTAAGCCGGAGCGCGGCGTATATGAAATCAAAGGCCAGTTGAAAACATATAGCGAAGGGCAGTACTTTTCCACCTACGTCATGAACAGTGACAAAGTGCTTGACCGCATCGATGCGGCGGCGGCGCGGACGCGGGTGGAAGTCGTGCCAGCGGACGAAACGAGCGGATGGGTGACGTTTTTCACTTCTATCATCCCGTTTGTTATTATTTTTATTTTGTTCTTCTTCCTTTTGAACCAGGCACAGGGCGGCGGCAGCCGGGTGATGAATTTCGGCAAAAGCCGGGCGCGGCTGTATACGGATGACAAGCGGAAAGTCCGCTTCCGCGATGTGGCTGGGGCGGATGAGGAAAAGGAAGAGTTGGTGGAAATCGTCGAGTTTTTAAAAGATCCGCGCAAGTTTGCAGAACTTGGCGCCCGCATTCCGAAAGGGGTATTGCTCGTTGGGCCGCCCGGAACCGGGAAAACGTTGTTGGCGCGCGCGGTTGCCGGAGAAGCGGGCGTGCCGTTTTTCTCGATCAGCGGGTCGGATTTCGTGGAAATGTTCGTCGGGGTCGGGGCATCGCGGGTGCGCGACTTGTTTGAGACGGCGAAAAAAAATGCCCCGTGCATCATCTTCATTGATGAGATCGACGCCGTCGGCCGCCAGCGCGGCGCCGGCCTTGGCGGTGGCCATGACGAGCGTGAGCAGACGCTCAACCAACTGCTTGTCGAAATGGACGGCTTTAACGGCAACGAAGGGATCATTATTATCGCGGCCACCAACCGGCCGGACATTTTAGACCCGGCGCTGTTGCGCCCGGGTCGCTTCGACCGGCAAATCACCGTCGACCGCCCGGACGTCAAAGGGCGTGAAGCGGTGCTGCGCGTGCATGCCCGCAACAAGCCGCTCGATGAATCGGTTGACTTGAAGACGATCGCGATGCGGACGCCTGGATTTTCCGGCGCCGACTTGGAAAACTTGCTGAATGAGGCGGCGCTCGTTGCGGCGCGCCGCAACAAAAAGAAAATTGATATGAGCGACATCGACGAGGCGACGGACCGGGTGATTGCCGGACCGGCGAAAAAAAGCCGCGTCATTTCGGAAAAAGAACGGCGCATCGTCGCGTTTCACGAAGCTGGGCATACGGTCATCGGCATGGTGCTCGCCGATGCGGAAATGGTGCATAAAGTGACGATTGTGCCGCGCGGCCAAGCCGGGGGTTATGCGGTCATGCTGCCGAAAGAAGACCGCTACTTTATGACGAAAGCCGAACTGATGGATAAAATCACCGGACTGCTCGGCGGGCGCGTTGCCGAGGAAATCGTGTTCAATGAAGTGAGTACAGGGGCCCATAACGATTTTCAGCGGGCGACAAACATCGCGCGCCGGATGGTGACGGAGTTTGGCATGAGCGAAAAGCTTGGTCCGCTTCAATTCGGCCAACCGAGCGGGCAAGTGTTTTTAGGACGTGACTTACACAACGAGCAAAACTACAGCGACAAAATCGCTTATGAAATTGACTTAGAGATTCAGCGCATCATTAAAGAGTGCTATGAAAAAGCGAAACAAATTTTGACCCAACATCGGGACAAATTGGATTTGATCGCCAACACGCTGTTAGAAGTCGAGACGCTCGATGCGGAGCAAATTAAACATTTGTTCGAACATGGCACGCTGCCCAAAGACCGGAACGGGCGCGAGGAGGCCGGCAAAAGCGACGGCGATGTGAAAATCAACATCCAAAAGAAAGAGGAGTAATCGATGTCTCTGTTCGGAGGCATCTTTTTTTTTTGCCGGCGGCCCAGGGAAAGAAGGACAGTTTTTTTCCCGTAAGTATGATATGATAAAGAATGGGAATTTATCGAGGAAAAGCGAGGAATGAAGCGATGATTTTTGTATTGGACGTCGGCAATACAAACACGGTGTTAGGGGTGTATGACGGGGACGAACTGAAACATCATTGGCGCATTGAAACGAGCCGGGGGAAAACGGAAGACGAATACGGCATGATGATCAAAGCGCTCTTGAACCATGTCGGCTTGCAGTTTTCCGACATTCGAGGCATCATCATTTCCTCGGTCGTGCCGCCGATTATGTTTGCTCTTGAACGCATGTGTCTAAAATATTTCCATATCAAACCGCTCATCGTCGGTCCGGGCATTAAAACCGGGCTCGACATCAAATATGACAATCCGCGTGAGGTGGGTGCCGACCGGATTGTCAACGCGGTCGCCGGCATCCATTTGTACGGCAGTCCGCTGATTATCGTCGATTTTGGCACGGCGACGACGTATTGTTATATTAATGAACATAAACAATATATGGGAGGGGCCATTGCCCCGGGAATTATGATCTCGACAGAGGCTCTGTTTGCGCGGGCGGCGAAATTGCCGCGCATTGAAATCGCCCGCCCGGATGATATCATCGGCAAAAATACGGTCAGCGCCATGCAAGCCGGTATTTTATACGGTTATGTCGGACAAGTGGAAGGCATCGTGTCGCGAATGAAGGCGAAAAGCAAAATCCCGCCGAAGGTGATTGCCACCGGCGGCCTAGCTCCACTCATTGCCAGCGAATCGGACATCATCGATGTCGTTGATCCGTTTTTGACGCTGACTGGCTTAAAATTGTTGTACGAGAAAAACACCGAGAAAAAAGGATGAAAGGCTTGATGAAGATGGGAGACTACTTAGTCAAAGCACTCGCTTACAATGGACAAGTGAGAGCGTATGCCGCAAGAACGACGGAAACTGTCGCCGAGGCGCAACGCCGCCACCAAACATGGCCGACCGCCTCAGCGGCCCTTGGTCGAGCGTTGACCGCCGGTGTTATGATGGGAGCGATGCTGAAAGGCGAGGAAACGTTGACGATTAAAATTGACGGCGGCGGCCCGATCGGCGTCATTTTGGTCGACAGCAACGCCAGAGGGGAAGTGCGTGGCTATGTAACGAATCCGCATGTGCATTTTGAGCTGAACGAGCACGGGAAACTTGATGTGGCACGGGCGGTCGGCAAAAATGGGATGTTGACGGTTGTGAAGGATCTTGGGCTGCGCGACTTTTTCACCGGACAAGTGCCGCTTATCTCCGGGGAGCTTGGCGATGATTTTACGTATTATTTTGCTTCGTCCGAACAAATTCCGTCATCGGTTGGCGTCGGGGTGCTCGTCAATCCCGACCATACCATCCGAGCCGCCGGAGGATTTATTATCCAGTTGATGCCCGGGACGGAGGAGAACACGATCACTCGCATTGAAGAGCGGCTGAAACAAATTCCGCCCGTGTCGCGCATGATCGAAAGAGGGCTCAGCCCGGAACAGCTGCTCGAACAACTGTTGGGAGATGGAGGCGTCCGTGTGCTCGAGACGATGCCGGTGTCATTCGTCTGCCGCTGTTCGCGCGAGCGGATCGCTGATGCCCTTATCAGCCTAGGGCCCGAGGAAATCCAAGACATCATCGACAAAGAAGGGCAGGCGGAAGCTTCGTGCCATTTTTGCAATGAAACGTACCATTTCGACAAAGCGGAGCTGGAACAGTTGAAACGATTAGCGAAAAAAGAATGAAAACAGTAAAATGATTGACAATTACGCCAATAGTTGATACATTGGAGACAAAGTCGATAAAATTAATGGGGATTAGAGGTGGAACAATGGCACGCACAGTCAACTCGATAACCGAATTGATCGGCGATACGCCGGCCGTGAAACTGAACCGCATCGTTGATGAAGACAGCGCGGATGTGTATTTGAAACTGGAATTTATGAACCCGGGCAGCAGCGTCAAAGACCGGATTGCGTTGGCGATGATTGAAGCGGCGGAAAAAGCGGGCAAGCTGAAGCCGGGCGACACGATCGTTGAGCCGACAAGCGGCAACACTGGGATCGGATTGGCGATGGTCGCAGCAGCGAAAGGGTATAAGGCGGTATTAGTCATGCCGGATACGATGAGCTTGGAGCGCCGCAACCTGCTGCGGGCGTATGGAGCCGAGCTTGTGCTCACACCGGGTGCACAAGGGATGCGCGGAGCAATCGCAAAGGCGGAAGAGCTCGTCCGCGAGCACGGCTACTTTATGCCGCAGCAATTTAAAAACGAGGCGAACCCGGAAATCCATCGCTTGACGACCGGGAAAGAGATCGTGGAGCAAATGGGCGACCAGCTTGATGCGTTTGTTGCCGGCGTTGGCACGGGCGGAACGATCACCGGAGCAGGCAAAGTGTTGCGCGAAGCTTACCCAAACATTAAAATTTACGCCGTTGAACCGGCCGATTCCCCAGTCTTGTCGGGAGGAAAACCGGGCCCGCACAAAATCCAAGGGATCGGCGCTGGCTTTGTTCCAGATATTTTGGATACGAGCATTTACGATGGGGTTATTACGGTAACGACGGAAGAAGCGTTTGCGGCGGCCCGCCGCGCGGCTCGCGAGGAAGGCATTCTCGGCGGCATTTCGTCCGGCGCTGCGATTCATGCGGCATTGAAAGTGGCGAAAGAGCTCGGCAAAGGGAAAAAAGTGCTCGCCATCATCCCGAGCAACGGCGAACGTTATTTGAGCACGCCTCTTTACCAATTTGAAGACTAAGCAGACTTTTTCGGCAGGGGCAACCCTGTCGAATTTTTTTACGAGGATGGTGACCCAGACGGACAATCATTGTACAATAAAAGTAACTATGGACATCGTAAGGAGCTGACGAGGATGGAACAGCGGCGCAGGCGACTGAAACGAACTATCGATTATCGCGGACGGGATTGGTTCCGCCAGTACGAACAGCTGGCCTATAGCCGGCCTCATCATGTGTTGCTTGAGAGCGGCCAAGGGGGAAGGTACAGCATTATCGGCCTTGACCCGATCGGAGTGATCCGCGCTGACGAGCGGCGGCTCATCATCAAGCAGCGCGGGGTTGAAACGGTGCTTGATGGCTCGCCGCTCGAAGGGCTCCGGCAATGGCTTCGGTGTTTCGCCGTGCCGGATGAGGGGGAGTCGTTGCCTTGCCAAGGCGGGCTGATCGGTTTCATTAGCTATGATGCGGTTCGCTATTTGGAACGGCTCCCGGTGCTCGCGCAAGATGATTTGCGGCTGCCGCTCATGTATTTTTTCCTCTTTGACGACGTAGCGATTTATGATCACCAAACTGAACAGCTTCATTTGCTTGCCTACGCGAATGAAGGGGAGGAAAGCGAGGCAAACCGGCGGCTTGCGCGGCATGCACGGATGTGGCTCGAGGATCGGAATGAAGCGCTGGTCTGGCCGCTTGCTGCCTCGACAGCTGCGCCGTCTGTTTCAATGACAAAAGAGAGGTTTATGGATGCGGTTCGCCGCGTGCAACGCTATATTGCGGCGGGCGATGTGTTCCAAGTCAATTTGTCGGTGCGCCAGTCGCAGCCGCTTTTGACACACCCATTTGCCGTCTACAAACAGTTGCGGGCCCTTAATCCATCACCCTATATGGCGTATTTGCATACCCCGGAATTTCAAGTTGTCAGCGGCTCGCCGGAGCTGCTCGTCCGCAAGCGGGGATGGCGTCTTGAGACGCGGCCGATTGCCGGCACACGTTCGCGCGGTCGGACGGCGGCAGAGGATGAACAAATTGCTCGTAAGTTGCTTGCGAGTGAAAAGGAGCGGGCCGAGCACGCCATGCTCGTTGATCTTGAACGGAATGACCTTGGGCGCGTCTGTGCATACGGGACGGTTCGAGTTGACGAATGGATGACCGTAGAAAAGTATTCTCATGTGATGCATATCGTTTCTCACGTATCCGGCACCATGGCGCCGGAGCACGATGCGTTTTCCGTCATTCGCGCCATGTTTCCCGGCGGGACGATCACCGGCGCCCCGAAAGTGCGAACAATGGAAATTATTGAAGAGTTGGAACCGGTCCGCCGCGGCTTGTACACGGGCTCGATCGGTTGGATCGATTTTCAAGGAAACATGGAGCTAAACATCGCCATTCGAACGATGGTCGTCAAAGACGGATTGGCGCATGTACAGGCTGGAGCGGGCATCGTCATCGATTCCAACCCAGAGCATGAGTACAAGGAATGTTTAAAGAAAGCGGCTGCCCTTTGGAAAGCGAAAGAGCTGAGCGAAGCAGAGGCATTATTTCCGAGCATGAGGTGAGAATGATGATCGTCATGATTGATAACTACGATTCATTTACGTACAATTTAGTGCAATATTTGGGCGTGTTGGGAGAAGAGCTGATTGTCAAACGGAATGATGAAATTACGGTGGCTGAAATCGAACGACTCCGCCCCGATTTTATTATGATTTCCCCCGGTCCGTGCACACCGAATGAGGCAGGGGTCAGCCTGGAAGTCATCGATCGCTTTGCCGGCCAAATTCCGATTTTCGGCGTCTGCCTCGGGCATCAAGCCATCGCCCAGGCGTTCGGCGGCCGCGTTGTCCGCGCTCCAAGGCTGATGCACGGGAAAACATCGTCCGTCTACCATGATGGGGAGACGATTTTCCGCGGCGTGCCGAACCCGTTTACGGCAACGCGCTACCATTCCCTTATCGTCGAGAAAGAGACGCTTCCGGACTGTTTCGTCGTGTCGGCTTGGACGGAAGAGGATGAAGTGATGGCGATTCGCCATAAAACGCTGCCGGTGGAAGGCGTGCAGTTTCACCCGGAATCGATTATGACAAGCCATGGGATGCAGCTGTTGAAAAACTTTATCGACATGTATAAAAAGGCGTGACGATCATGTACGTGTATATCAACGGCGCGGTCGTTCCGCGCGAAGAAGCGCAGTTATCAGCGTTTGATCACGGCTTTTTATATGGGCTCGGCTTATTTGAAACATTTCGCACGTATAGCGGCCACCCTTTTTTGCTTGACGATCATTTGGCCCGATTGAACAAAGGGCTGTCTGAGCTTCACATCGAAAGGCAGTTCGGCCGCGCCGAAGCGGTGGCGATCATCGAGCAGTTGCTCGAGGCCAATGGCTTGCGCGACGCTTATGTGCGCTTCAATGTATCGGCCGGGGTCGGCGATCTCGGCTTGCCGATCGAACGTTACCGAAACCCGACCGTCATCGTCTATATGAAGCCGCTTCCGCCGCCCGTCCCTCCGGAAGGAAAAGAAGGGGTGGTGCTCGCGGCAAGGCGAAACAGCCCGGAAGGCAATGAGCGACTAAAGTCGCACCATTATTTAAACAATATGATTGGGAAATGGGAGCTCGGACATCGACCTCATGCGGAAGGAATTTTTTTGAATTCAGATGGTGCGGTAGCGGAGGGGATCGTTTCCAATATTTTTTGGGTGAAAGACGGCATCGTCTACACGCCAGCGCCGGCTGTCGGCATATTAAACGGCATCACAAGACAATTCATCATTGCCTTGCTCAAGCAGTTGCGCATCCCAGTTGAAGAAGGGGTATATCCGCTGTCCCATTTGTTGCAGGCTGATGAAGCATTTATCACCAACTCTGTGCAGGAAATTGTACCCCTTTGCCGCATTGGCCATTGCGTTTACCAAGGAAAAAATGGTCCGGTGGTCCGGGCCTTGCAGCACCATTACCGACGCTTGACCCATCGGTTATGGACGAGGAACGAATTGGCAGAAAGGATGAACGACTGATGACAACATCGATGCGCCCTCTTCGGCTTCAATGCCGCGGGCATGAGCTTGACTTAAACAAAAAAACGTTGATCATGGGCATTGTCAACGTCACGCCCGATTCGTTTTCCGACGGCGGCCGGTTTTACGACGTGGAAAACGCGGTCAAGCACGCGAAGCGGCTCGTGGCGGAAGGGGCGGACATCATTGACATCGGCGGTGAATCGACTCGTCCGGGAGCGGAGCCAGTGCCGCTTGATGAAGAATTGCGGCGCGTCATCCCGGCGGTCAAAGCGATCGCCGAGGCGGTGAACGTACCCATTTCCATTGACACTTACAAGGCAGAGGTCGCCCGGCAAGCGATCGAAGCCGGAGCGCACATCATCAACGACATTTGGGGAGCAAAAGCCGATCCCGATATGGCCCGCGTCGCCGCCACGTACGGCGCACCGATCATTTTAATGCATAACCGTCGCGATATGGCGTATTGCGATTTGATTTCCGACATGATCGCTGATTTGAAGGAAAGCATTCGCATTGCCAAAGAAGCCGGTGTGAAAGATGAAAACATTATTTTAGACCCAGGGATCGGCTTCGCCAAGACGGTCGAGCATAACTTGGAAGTGATGCGGCGTCTTGACGAATTTGCCGCTCTTGGCTATCCGCTTTTGCTCGGTACATCGCGCAAACGGTTTATCGGCCATGTGCTCAATGTCCCGGTTGAGGAGCGGGTGGAAGGGACGGGAGCGACCGTTTGCCTCGGCATCGTCAAAGGAGTGCATATCGTTCGCGTCCATGATGTATTGCCGATTGCCCGCATGGCGAAAATGATGGATGCTATGCTTGGGAAGGGAGAGAGCGGCCATCGATAAAATCTACGTACACGGCATGGAATTTTACGGCTACCATGGGGTGCTTCGCGAAGAAAACATCCTCGGCCAGCGGTTTTTGGTTGATGTAACGTTGGAGCTCGATTTGCAGCCCGCCGGGCGGAGCGATCGTTTAGAACATACTGTCAACTACGCCGATGTGTACGAGCGCTGCCGGGCGATTGTGGAGGAGCGGACATTCTCCTTGATCGAGGCAGTCGCTGAGGCGATTGCTGCCGATTTGCTTGCCGCCTTCCCCTCCGTTCAGCGGTGCCTGGTCAAAGTGACGAAACCGAATCCGCCGATTCGCGGCCATTATCGACATGTCGCAGTCGAAATTGACAGGGGGCGTTAAATGGGAAACATCGCATATATCGCGTTAGGCTCGAACATGGGAGATCGTGTTTCTTATTTGCGGGCTGCCATTGAAGCGCTCCATCATCATCAGGAAATTTTTATCACATCGAGCTCATCGATTTATGAAACCGATCCGGTCGGCTATGTCAACCAAGGCAAGTTTTTAAACATGGTGATCGAGGTGGCGACCACGTTGTCGCCGTTTGCCTTGCTTGACGTGACCCAGCAAATCGAACGACTACTTGGAAGAAAAAGGGAAATTCGCTGGGGACCACGGACGTTAGACCTTGACATTTTGCTGTATAATCATGAAAATATTGAAACAGAGCAGCTGACGATCCCGCATCCGCGCATGGCGGAGCGGGCGTTCGTGCTCATCCCGTTGTTGGAAGTCAACGCCCATGTGACAGTACCGACTCTTTCTGAACCGTTAATCGACATCATTGGCCGACTACCTGACAAAAAAGGAGTTCATGTATGGAAGCGGAAAGATGGGGAAGACGTATTCGCGCTTTTCGAAAGTTGAAAGGATATACGCAAGAAAGACTGGCGAAAGAACTAGGCATTTCCGTATCGATCCTTGGTGAAATTGAACGGGGGAACCGGATGCCGTCCGATTCGCTCGTTGGACAAATCGCCGAACGGCTGAATATATCGGTGGAAGAACTGGCGCCGCCGAAACTCGAATCGAACAAGTAGAAAGGAGGCATCTGCGATGTTTCGCATTGGCGATGTCGAAATTAAAAACCGCGTCGTGCTCGCTCCGATGGCAGGCGTATGCAACTCCGCGTTCCGCCTGACCGTCAAAGAATTCGGCGCCGGGCTTGTATGCGCCGAGATGGTAAGCGACAAAGGAATCGTATACAACAACGAAAAGACGTTAAACATGTTATATATTGATGAACGGGAAAAGCCGATCAGCTTGCAAATTTTCGGCGGCGAGAAAGAAACGCTCGTCAAAGCGGCGAAATTTGTCGATAAAAATACGAATGCAGATATCATCGACATCAACATGGGTTGCCCAGTGCCGAAAATTACGAATTGCGACGCTGGAGCGAAATGGCTGCTTGACCCGAATAAAATCTATGATGTCGTTGCCGCGATCGTCGATGCCGTTGAAAAACCGGTCACGGTGAAAATGCGGATCGGTTGGGATGAAAAGCACATTTACGCCGTCGAAAACGCTCAAGCCGTTGAGCGCGCCGGCGGGAAGGCCGTCGCCGTCCACGGACGGACAAGGGTGCAAATGTATGAAGGAAAAGCGGACTGGAACATCATCAAGCAAGTGAAAGAAGCCGTCAACATCCCGGTTATCGGCAACGGAGATGTTAAAACGCCTCAAGATGCAAAGCGGATGCTTGAAGAAACAGGGGTCGACGGCGTCATGATCGGACGGGCGGCGCTTGGAAACCCTTGGATGATCTATCGCACTGTCCGTTATTTAGAAACTGGAGAGCTCATCCCGGAACCGACGCCGAGGGAAAAAATCGATGTCTGCCTGCTGCATTTAGACCGATTAATTGCCTTAAAAGGCGAGTATATCGCCGTCAAAGAAATGCGTAAACACGCTGCTTGGTATTTAAAAGGCATTCGCGGCGCAGCGAAAATCCGCAACGCCATCAATGAATGTGAAACGCGGGACGAACTGGCCGCACTGTTGCTTCGCGTGGCGGAGGAAGCGGAAGTCCAAGCAGCGGCGAACGCCGAAGCCGTTTAAACAACGGAGATGACGTTCATGCAGCGGAGGACTGCCAGCGAGCGCTGGCAGTATTTTTCGTAAAAAATCGCTAAATGGAGTGAATGAGGTATGAGTCATGAAGAATTGAACGACCAACTGCGCGTCCGCAGGGAAAAGCTGAAAAAAATTGAGGAATTGGGTGTCGACCCGTTTGGCAAACGGTTCGAGCGCACTCATAAAGCGCAAGAACTGTTCGAACTGTACGGCGATTTGTCGAAAGAGGAACTTGAAGAAAAGCAAATTGAAGTCGCCGTCGCCGGCCGCATCATGACAAAGCGCGGCAAAGGAAAAGCCGGGTTCGCCCATATCCAGGATGTCACCGGGCAGATTCAAATTTACGTCCGCCAAGACGATGTTGGCGAACAGCAGTACGAACTGTTTAAAATCTCTGACCTTGGCGATATCGTCGGCGTGCGCGGCACAATGTTTAAAACAAAAGTCGGTGAACTTTCCATCAAAGTGTCGTCGTACGAATTTTTGACGAAAGCGCTGCGTCCGCTGCCGGAAAAATACCATGGTTTGAAAGACATAGAGCAACGCTATCGCCAGCGTTATCTCGATTTAATTATGAATCCGGAGAGCAAAAAGACGTTCATCACCCGCAGTTTAATCATCCAATCGATGCGGCGGTATCTCGACAGCCATGGCTATTTGGAAGTTGAAACGCCGATGATGCACGCCGTTGCTGGCGGCGCTGCGGCGCGCCCATTCATTACGCATCATAACGCATTGGATATGACCCTTTATATGCGAATCGCCATCGAGCTCCATTTAAAACGGCTCATCGTCGGCGGTTTGGAAAAAGTGTATGAAATCGGCCGCGTTTTCCGGAACGAAGGCATTTCCACCCGTCATAATCCGGAGTTTACGATGCTCGAATTGTACGAGGCGTACGCCGATTTCCGCGACATCATGAAACTGACCGAAAATTTGATCGCCCACATTGCCACTGAAGTGCTTGGAACGACGAAAATTCAATACGGCGAGCATGTCGTCGACTTAACGCCCGAGTGGCGGCGCCTCCATATGGTCGATGCGATCAAGGAATATGTCGGCGTCGACTTCTGGCGGCAGATGAGCGACGAAGAGGCGCGGGAGCTGGCGAAAGAACATGGAGTGGAAGTTGCTCCACATATGACGTTTGGCCATATTGTCAACGAATTTTTTGAACAAAAAGTCGAGTCTCACCTCATTCAGCCGACGTTCATTTATGGCCATCCGGTTGAAATTTCACCGTTGGCCAAGAAAAATCCGGACGACCCGCGTTTTACCGACCGATTTGAGCTGTTTATCGTCGGGCGCGAACATGCCAACGCCTTTACCGAATTGAATGATCCGATCGATCAGCGCCAACGCTTTGAGGCGCAGCTGAAAGAGCGTGAACAAGGAAACGATGAAGCACATGAAATGGACGAAGACTTCCTTGAAGCGCTCGAGTACGGCATGCCGCCAACAGGCGGGCTTGGCATCGGCGTCGACCGTCTGGTCATGCTGCTGACGAACTCGCCGTCGATCCGCGACGTGCTGCTTTTCCCGCAAATGCGTCATAGATAAATTTGATCGCTCCCTGTAAAGACAAGCAGCAGGGGGCGATTTTTTTTAAGTAGTAAAAATAGTCGTCGTTGTTTTGTTGAAAAACAAACATAGGAAGTTGAGTTGACAAACCATTCCCAACGTGTTATATTATGATAGCGCATTGAAATGACAGCACTAATCAAAAACAAGGACCTATTGACAAATAAATAAATTTAATTATAATATAACTTGTCTGTTGATTGTCTAGTGATGATAGCGGAGGGGAAACACCCGTTCCCATCCCGAACACGGAAGTTAAGCCCTCCAGCGCCGATGGTAGTTGGGGCCAGCGCCCCTGCAAGAGTAGGTCGTCGCTAGGCAATCCCGTGGAGGATTAGCTCAGCTGGGAGAGCACTTGCCTTACAAGCAAGGGGTCGGCGGTTCGATCCCGTCATCCTCCACCATCACCTATTATGAGCCATTAGCTCAGTAACGAGCGTTACATCGTCGAATAGGCATCGAGTTGTCCCGACGCATTCGGCTTCTTTGAATCAGCTGGCAGAGGAAGGGACATCGTTGTCTCGGAGTGTTATCTAACCCATGAGCCATTAGCTCAGT
The DNA here is from genome assembly GCF_002042905.1 of Geobacillus sp. LEMMY01. Taxonomy (NCBI): domain Bacteria; kingdom Bacillati; phylum Bacillota; class Bacilli; order Caryophanales; family Anoxybacillaceae; genus Geobacillus; species Geobacillus sp. LEMMY01. The sequence goes on along the minus strand of NZ_MVKA01000004.1, from coordinate 45,649 downwards.
AACGGGCGTTACATCGTGGAATAGGCATCGAGTTGCCCCGACGCATCTAGCTTCCTTGAACAGACTGGCAGAGGAAGGGGCAGGTAGAGCTAGATAATTACTTGGGGTGTTTTCCAAACTATGAGCCATTAGCTCAGTAGGTAGAGCATCTGACTTTTAATCAGAGGGTCGGAGGTTCGAGTCCTCCATGGCTCACCACAATTGATTTGCGGGTGTGGCGGAATTGGCAGACGCGCTAGATTCAGGGTCTAGTGCCCTTTACGGGCGTGGGGGTTCGAGTCCCTTCACCCGCATGTTGATTCGAGCGGAAGTAGTTCAGCGGTAGAACACCACCTTGCCAAGGTGGGGGTCGCGGGTTCGAGTCCCGTCTTCCGCTCCATTTATTTGCCCATTTAGCCGGGGTGGCGGAATTGGCAGACGCACAGGACTTAAAATCCTGGGGTAGGTAACTACCGTGCCGGTTCGAGTCCGGCCCTCGGCACTTGCGCTCGTAGCTCAATTGGATAGAGCATCTGACTACGGATCAGAAGGTTAGGGGTTCGAATCCTCTCGAGCGCGTTGGCGGGAAGTAGCTCAGTTTGGCAGAGCACATGGTTTGGGACCATGGGGTCGCAGGTTCAAATCCTGTCTTCCCGATAGCGGACATATG